>CAZHKB010000029.1:13347-15684 GCA_964533405.1 uncultured Phycisphaeraceae bacterium
AAGGCGCCCGACAAGGCGCCCGACAAGGCTGCGGAGGTCGTGACGCTCGGGCCCGATGGCAAGCCGGTGCGCAAGGGCATCACGATCGTTCAGAACAAGCCGCGGCGGACCGGACCCAAGCCGGTGAAGATCCAGATCCCGAAGAACGAGCCGTTGCTCGGCCCGGGCTCGCCCTTCCGCAAGCCGCTGATCGCGTCTGGCCCCGGGGCGATCCGCAAGACGCTGGAGATCGACCCCGAATCGCTCGCCAAGCTCAAGAGCCCGTTCAACAAGAAGGAACTGGGGCGTTTCCGCGATATCCTGCTCAAGAAGCGGGCCGACCTGGTGGGCGATGTGTCGGACCTCGAGTCCGAGGCGCTTTTGGGGCGCAGCGGCAGCCTGTCGGCCCTGCCCCAGCACCTCGCCGAGCAGGGTTCCGAGACGTACGAGCAGTCCCTGTCGCTGAACCTGGCGGCCGAGGATCGCCGCCTCATCCGCGAGATCGATGGCGCGCTCCAGCGGATCGACAAGGGCACGTTCGGCATCTGCGAGATGACCGGCAAGGCGATCACCCGCGAGCGGCTGGAAGAGCTGCCCTGGACGCGGTACTCGATCGAGGCGGCTCGAGAGTTCGAGCGGCGTTCGATGGGGCGGTAGCTCGGGTTCACCACAGAGACACACAGGCAAGCAGGCACACAGGCACACAGGAAGGCGAGTGGGCCCGCGCGAGACGGGGCGTCTTGGCCCCGATGGCCACGGGTCGAACCTACGCTGATGGCCCGCTCGCGCCGCGAGACGCGAGCACCCGGATTCCGATCCCTAGCCCGGAGCGCCTGTGCCCGAGGATGTGAAGCACAGCGAGTCGTCGGGCGAGAAGGGCGAGGCCAGCGCCCGCCGCTCTGAGCCGCGGCATGTGGCACGCCCGACGCACACCTGGCGCTGCCCGCGGGCGTGGATTCTCCTGCTCATTGTCACGGTCCTGGGCACCGCGACCGACCTGTGGTCCAAGCACTGGGCGTTCGCGAACGTGGCGGACGCCCCTGTGGTCATCGATCGCGAGCGCGTGCTGGCGGCCCGCAACGGGCTTGGCGCCATGACCCCGCCCGACCGCGTGCACGTCATCCCGGGCGTGCTGGACTTCACGCTCGTGCTCAATCCCGGCGCGGTGTTCGGCATCGGGGCCGGCAAGCGGCTGTTCTTCGCGGTGTTCACCGCGGTGGCGATCGGCTTTGCGCTGTGGGTCTTTGGCAAGTGGACGCGCCCGCGCGACTGGCTGGCGCACGCGGGCCTGGGGCTGCTGCTGGCGGGCGGGCTGGGGAACCTGTACGACCGCGTCGTGTTCGCGTGCGTGCGCGACTTCATCCATCCGCTGCCGGGGCGCGAGCTGCCCTTCGGGCTCAAGTGGCCCAACAACGGCTCGGACGAGGTGTGGCCCTGGGTTTCCAACGTGGCCGATGCGTACCTCATCATCGGGATCGGACTGATCCTGTGGCACTCGTGGCGCGAGCCGGGGGGCAGGAAGCATGCGCAGGCGTGAATGCGCCACCGGGTCAACTCGGCTTTGCGACTTTGCTCGGCGCCGAGTGTGCCGCGGCGGCCCTGCTCTGCTTGGCGCGCGATCCCGAGCTCCCGGTTCTTCGGCATAGCCACGCAGAGGCGTGCCCATGCCACCCACGCGACGGGCATCCTGAGCGTGCTCGTGGTGCTCACCGGCGCCGCTTGGAGCCGGCGTGCTGATCGCCGGGACGGATGATGAGGGGTTCGCGCCGGCGATGGAGCCCGTGCGGGTTCGATGATTCGCCACAGACCAAGCGCGAGAACGGGGTGGGGTGCGCAAGCCCCGCATGGATGTGCGCGCCCGGGCGGCAAACGGCGGATCGTGCGGGGGCTTGCGCACCCGCCTTGCAAAGCCGGGTTGGCTCGGTGCCGCGCCGTCACCCGCCCACGTTCGCGCTGGACGCCTCGGCCCGGCGCGTCAGCCAGGCGTCGGCCTCGCCCACGATCCGCTCGTGCAGGCGCATGGCGTTGCGTGGGCCGTCGGTGCCCTCGCGCAGGCCATTGACCATCACGCAGTACGCCAGCCGCCGCCCCGATGCCTCGTGGACGATAAACCCCGACAGGCAGCGGACCGAGTTGATCGTGCCCGACTTGCCCAGGATGCGGTTGCCCGTCGGCACCGTCTGGAACCGCGACTCGAGCGTGCCCTCGCCGATGGTCGGGAGGGAGGCGAGGAACTCATCGCCGAACTCCGCATCGTTCGAGATCGAGCGGAGCCAGGCCGTCATCACCGAGGGCTCGACGAAGTTCTGGCGTGAGAAGCCCGACCCGTCGGAGATGATGGTCGAGGCGGCCGCCTCG
>CAZHKB010000030.1:0-15648 GCA_964533405.1 uncultured Phycisphaeraceae bacterium
TATCTGCTACGAAAGCGCTGTGCCGCATCACGTGCGGGAGTTTGCGCGGGCGGGGTGACTGGCGCCCCCTGTCGTGGCTTTTCGCGACTTGTGGCGTCGCACGCCCTGGGTTGAGATCCACCGCCCGCACAGAGGCGAGGCTGGTGGGGCGGCCCTCACTCTCCGATCGCGATTTCACGCGGGCTTGCGCGTCGCGATCGCGGTGTGTGGGGCCTCAGGCGCCGCTGGGGTGCCAGACGGTTTTCATCTCGACGAAGGGCTCGATCCACCAGGCGGATTCGCAGGTGGCGGGGTCGAACCAGTCGATCGGGTGGTCGAGGCCCCGGATCGTGACGCGTTTGAGGTTCTCCGCGCTGCCCTGGCGGAGGAGGCGGGCGTGGTCTGGGGAGACGCCGGCGGCGTGGATGGCGGCGATCTCGCGGTGCGTGGAGACGTGAGGCAGCAGTTCGGCACGCTGGCCTGTCAGGATGTTGATGACGCCGGGGGGCACGTCACCGGTGACGCAGGCTTCGGCGAGGATGCAGGCGGGGATGGGGTTGGTGTCGGAAGCCAGGACGACGGCGGTGTTGCCCGCGGCGAGCACCGGGGCGAGCAACGAGATGAGGGCCAGGAGCGGTGCCTCGTCGGGGCAGACGACGGCGACGACGCCGGTGGCTTCCGGAGTGGTGAAGTTGTAGAAGGGGCCAGCGACGGCGTTGTTGCAGCCGAGAACCTGTTGGTATTTGTCGCACCAGCCGGCGTAGTGGACGAGGCGGTCGATGGAGGCGGCGACTTGGCGTTGGGCGTGGGCGTGCGGCGTGTTGGGGCGTGTGGGCGCGGTGGCGAGAGCGATGGACGCGGTGAGTTCTTCGCGTTTGCCCTCCAACATCTCGGCGACGCGGTAGAGGATCTGGGAGCGGAGCATGGCGGTCGCGCCGCCCGGGGCTTCGCCGCTCCACTTGGGGAGGGCGTCGCGGGCGGCCTCAACGGCGTCACGCAGGTCCTTGCGGCTGGCGCGGCTGACATGGATGGTGGTCTGGTCCGACCGGCCCGAGATGGGCGTGGTTCGCCCGCTCTCGGAGCGGGGGAACTTGCCGCCGATGAAGAGCTTGTAGGTTTTGTCGATAGGGAGGCGGTCGGGCATGTGGAACGATATGGGGCCGGGCGGCGCTTCGTGGCAGGCAACGCGCGGGCTCGTGATCCAACGGGCGGGCGCTCGTTTGCGCTCTCAGCGGTCACCGACACAGACTCGGAACCCTCCGGCGTCAGGGGGCGTGCCGGCGTCTGGTCATGGCCACGAGCCCACACGCCCACGCTGGCGGGGCCAGCACGATTGAGTTTAGACGGTGGAAGTGTCCTGGCAGTCGACCTCGAAGTCGCCCTGGCCCTTGCCCCAGTTGGGGCCGGTTTGTCCTGGAAACTTGGGGAAGAAGGAGGAGATGTCGTCTCCGAGGCCGCGCCAGTTGTTGCCCTCGCATCCGGCGGGGCTCTGTGCGGGATTGGCCGAGAAGTGGTGGACCATCTTGTTGGTGTTTGGCCAGTAGCCGGTGATCGTGATGTTGTTGGTGCGTGCGGCCAGGGCGGGCGAAGCGAGGATGAGCAGCGCGGCGGTCGTGGTGCGAGGTCGGGCGGTGAGGGGTGAGCCGGCTGCGGACGGATTGGTGGTCATGGGGAGAGTGTCGCCGGTGGGGGTGGTCGTGCCAAGTGGAACGCGGGCGAGTTTGGAAGCGTCCGTGGCGGCGAGGCGGATGCTGGCGTCTCTCGAATGGCCTCTTGAGCCCACTCCGGGCAACCCCGCCTCACGCTACGCTCCCTGCCATGCACGCAGCGGGGGTGGCGAGTTCGGACCCGGTGTCGAGGCTGGCGGCCATGCTGCCGGCCCGGGCTCCTGCGAGCACGGTGCTGTTCGAGGTGTCGACCGAGGTCTGCAACAAGGTGGGGGGGATTTACCAGGTCATCCGGTCGAAGGCCGAGGCGATGGTGGAGCGGTGGCACTCGCGGTATGTGCTGGTGGGACCCTGGAACGAGTCGGCGGCGGGGATCGAGTTCGAGGAGTGTCCGGCGCACGGTCGGCTGAAGTGGGTGTCGGATCGCCTGCGCGAGCAGGGGGTGCGGGTGCACCACGGGAACTGGCTGATCTCGGGCAGGCCGCGGGCGATTCTGCTGGAGTATGACCGGTCGCCGCAGCGGCTGGATGCGCTGAAGTACGCGATGTGGGAGAGCCACCAGATCGAGTCGCCGTCGGGCAACCCGATCTTCGACGATGCGGTGTTGTTCGGAGATGCGGTGGTGCGGTTGCTGCGGGAATACGCGAGGGGGTGGCACGGGATTGCATCCCGTGTCGGGGGCGCGGCCCCCGGGGATGGGGCGGGGCTGAACCCACGCGAGGGCTCCGTTCTCGGCACGGGGCGCAGTCTTGTGGCACCTGGGGAGGGGTTTCGCCACGCCGCGCGGCATGTGATCGCGCACTTCCATGAGTGGCTGGGGGCGGTGGCGATTCCGAGATTGCGGCACGAGCGGGTGCCTGTGGCAACGGTGTTCACGACGCACGCGACGCTGCTTGGGCGGTACATCGCGTCGGGGCGGGACGATTTTTATGATGTGCTGCCGTACCTGGACCACGCGGCGGAGGCGGCCAAGTACAACATCAAGGGTGAGCACGGGCTGGAGCGGGCGTGCGCGCACGGGGCGCACGCGTTCACGACGGTGAGCGCGATCACGGGGGAGGAGTGCAAGCATCTGCTTGGGCGTGCGCCGGACGTGGTGACGCCCAACGCGTTGAACATCGATCGGTTCAACGTCGGGCACGATTTCCAGACGTTCCACGCGACGTTCAAGGAGCGGATCAACCGGTTCGTGATGGGGCACTTCTTTCCGTCGTACTCGTTCGACCTGTCGCGGACGCTGTATGTGTTCACGAGCGGGCGGTATGAGCCGCGGAACAAGGGGTTCGACCTGTGCCTGGAGGCGATGGCGAGGCTGAACGCGCAGTTGCGTGAGTTTGATCTGGGTGTGACGGTGGTGTTCTTCATCATCAGCCAGCGGGCGACGCGCTCGCTGCTGCCTAGCGTGCTGGAGAAGCGGGGGCTGCTCGGCGAACTGCGGGCGGTGTGTGACGGGATGATGGGGGAGGTGGGGCAGCGCATGTTCGAGCGGGCGGCCAGCGGCGCGCCGCTGGAGATGGACGCGCATGTGAGCGAGTACTGGTCGCTGCGGTATCGGCGGACGCAGCAGGCGCTGCGGACGGGGCGACTGCCCGAGATCATCACGCACCAGCTGGAGGATGAGGCGGGCGACCCGGTGCTGAACTACATCCGCGTGCTGGGGCTGCTGAATCGCAGGGAGGACCCGGTGAAGGTGGTGTACCACCCGGCGTTCATCTCGACCACGAATCCGCTGTGGGGGATCGAGTATGACCAGTTCGTGCGCGGGTGCCACCTGGGCGTGTTCCCGGGGGCGTATGAGCCCTGGGGGTACACGCCGCTGGAGTGCATGGCCCTGGGGGTGCCGGCGATCACGAGCGATCTGGCGGGTTTCGGGCGGTATGTGCAGGAGCGGTACCCGGACCATGATTCGTGGGGGGTGAACGTGCTCAAGAGGCGCGGGCGGAGTTACCACGACGCGGCGGCGGACCTGACGCGTTGGCTGCTGGCGTTCTGCCGGCTGGATCGGCGCGGGCGGATCCATTTGCGCAACGAGGTGGAGAAGCGGTCGTGGGACTTTGACTGGAAACGGCTGGTGCCGAACTACCACCGGGCACATGAGATGGCGTTGGAGCGGGCGGGGTTCTGAGAGACGGTGCGTGGGGAGTGCGTTCGCGAGCGCCTACAGCGGCGCCGGGGCGATCGCGCGCTGGGCGACGGGCTCGGCGTTGGTTCTCGCATCCAGGCGGGCGCGGTGCAGGCGTTTCCAGATCTCTCGGACGCTGTGGGTCGTGAGCGAGCCAGCGGAGGTGCCGCCCTGGAGGTCGTCGAGGTCCTGCGGGACAGAGCCGTCGCACAGGATCGAGAGTCCCGAGCGGGCACGGCGCCAAGCGGCTGAGGATGGAAGCGGCAGCGGCTCAATCCGTTCGCCCCGCACGGTGCGGGGAAGTGGGTCGATCACGCAGTGCCCGCACCGCGAGAGCCAGGCGTCGTAGAACGACTCGATATGGTCGATCACGGCTTCGCAGCGGGTGAGGCGGGGGACGATCCAGGGCGTCGGGATGCCGGCGGCGGCGGATCTGGGGCGCCGACCGGCCAGGAGGCGCTCGAGGTTGGTGGTGACGCGGTCGAAGGCGTCCACGCCCATGATGAGGGTGTAGGCGTCCGGCCGGCCGGCCATGAGGTCGATGCTGATCACGTCGAGCGCGCCGTCGGGTGAGGCGGCGTCGGCGATGAGGCGGTCGATCTGATCGTCGGGCGCGTTGAGTTCGGTGCGGAGGTGGACGGCGCCGATGCCGGCGTCCTTGGCGTCGGCGGCGATCTCCAGCCAGGAGGGGTGGAGCATGGGGTCGCCCGCGCCCGCGAGCGTGAGGGCGATGTCGGTGCGGGCGTCGGCGAGTTGGTCGAAGATGCGGCGGGCCAGCGCGCGGTCGAGTACCGGGCGCTCGCAGGCGTCGTGGCTCTCCTGTGTCCACTCGCGGCGGCGACCCGAGGAGAGTCGACCGGTGCAGAGTTCGAGCGTGACCAGCTGGGGGACGCTGTGCAGGATGGAGGCCTCGCGGGTGGCGATGGCCTCACCGATCTCGGCGGCGCCGGCCCACGCGGCGCGGGCCTCGATCTCGTCGAGCGCGGTGAGCAGGAGTTTGCGGCGGGGTTCGGAGTCGGGCACGCAGCGGATGGGCAGATCGCGCACCTGCGGCGGGACCGTCACGCACGCGGGCGAGACGATCAGGTCCGAACGCGGGTTGGTCGGGAAGTAGGAGAGAATCCCACCGATCGAGGCCAGGGGACCGGCCCGGTCGGCCTGGCGTGCCAGGTCGAGGACCAGTCCCCGCGAGATGCACGCGGCCCCCAGGCCGGGCGGGCACTGGCAGAAGGTGAGCGGGCGTTGGGCGGGCTCTTCGAGGTGGCGGGCGACGACCTGATCGACCAGGCCGGGGTCGATCAGGGCCCAGTCGGCGCCGACGACGACGGCGGCGTCGAGGTTGCGCTCGTGCATGACGCGGGCGAAGAGTGCGGGGTCGAAGGCCTCGTCGTAGCAGGAGAGGCCCGCCAGCCCGCCGCGCCAGCAGGAGTAGGCCCAGCAGCGGGCCGGTGCGACGCCGCGGCGGCGCGTGGCCAGGGCACCGGACTCGACGGGGATGATCTCCACGTGGATGTGGGAGGGGGTGCGGCCGGCGAGTTCGCGGACGCGATCGGGGTGCTCGGTGAGCAGGTAGATGGCCGTGAGGGACTTGGCGGCGGAGAGGCGGCGGAGCGTGGATTCGAGGAGGTTTTCGGCGGGAAAGATGATGGATTCGAGGGACCGACGCGTGCCCAGGCCGCCGATGTCGGGGTCGACGGGGATGATGGCGGCAATGGTGGGGGAGGTGCGTGGATTGGATGCTCGCTTGCCCCCTCCGTCGGCGTCGCGGAGCGTTGCCGACACCTCCCCCGCAGGCGGGGGAGGAGGGGGGGTGTCGCGGGTTTGCTTTGGACCGCCCTCGAGGGCGAGGATGGTGGCTTCGAGGGTGTCGCCCAGGTGCTCGGCGGCGTCTGCGATCCAGGAGACGTTCTGGATGTCTCGTTTGGTCTGGGCGGCTTGCACGCCCATCGCGCCCAGCGCGGTGGTGTCGAGTTCGATGCGCCGGTCGGCGCGGTAGCGGTTGAGCGCGCCGGTCTGGTTGATGAACTGGGTCAGGCGATAGGCGGGTTCGGTGGAGGTGACCTCGCGCTCGATGTCCTTGATCCTGCCGATGAGTTCGTTGACGAGGCGCTGGTCGGACTGGGCGGCCAGGATCTTCTCCAAGAGGGTGACGGCGGCTCGGGAACGGGTCGCAATCTTCCAGGCGCCCTGGCGCACCGTGCGCACACGGTCGACGACGGCGGCGAGGACGGCTGGCGTCCCATTCTGCGGGAGCGTGCCGTGCGCGAGGTGCTCGCGGTCGCGGGCCTCCCACACCCGCCGCCAGTCGGGGCTGGTGGGGGAGGCCAGCACGGGGGCGAGCGCCTCGCGGAGGGTCATTGTGGTCGTGTGGCGTTTGCCGACGCCGCCCTGGGTCGCGTCGATGGTGGTGAGGCCACGCCCAGCGTCCTGCTCGAACAGGCGCTCGAACTGGATGAGGTAGGTGAGCATCTGCTCATCGGTGTAGATGGGTCGGCCCATCTGATCGGCTGCCTTGTGCAGGCGGTGGCGGGATCGCACGATGCGCTCCCACTCGAACATTTCCAGCGTGCGGAAGCCAGACAACTCGCTGGACCAGACCTCGTGGATGGCGGCGCCGGCGGCGTAGTACTGCCCGTCGGTGAAGCCCAGGTCCTGGCCGATGAGGATGACCGGGTCGCAGCCCATGTGGCGGGCGAGGTGATACGCCAGGTGGGCGACGGTGGCGCCGGGCGTGATCGGGCCGTGCCGGCGGCGAAGTTCGCCGAGCAACGCTTCGGCCAGTTCCTCCTCGGCGCAGAGGATGCGACCCGGGAAGGAGTCGAGGATCGCGGGGTTGGCCTTGGGCTCGACGATCAGCGTGACGCCGCGGCAATCGGCCTCGGTCAGACCCTCGTAGAACCGGCGGGAGACCTCGTGGTAGTCGAGTGCGGTGACGAAGTCCGGGCGGATGCCGCGGGCGAGCATGGTCTTGAGGACGGTCTGGACGGCGATGACGACGACGCGCTCGCGGACGCGGGGATCGGAGAGTTGGTCGAGGTTTCGGCGAAGTGAGGGGCCGGCGGAGACCACGATGGCCGGGCACCCCGCCGCCACGCCCGCGAGGGGCGCGATCCCGCCGCCGGTGGCGTAGTGCGCCAGGTTCATCAGGATGTTGCGGAGGGTGGTGGGGCTCTGGACGAGCGTGGTGAGCACGTTGGTCTTGATGGCGCGGACAACGCTGGTGAGTTGCTCGCCGAACCGGGCGGCGCTGTCGCCCAGGCGAGGCAGGCTGGGCGCGTGGGGCATGAGGCGGATGCCCATGGCGATGAGCGGCTCGATGCCGCGGAAGGCGTTGGTCATGGCGACGGTGTCGTTGGGATCGGTCACGAGGGCCGTGTGCCCGACGGCGAGCCATGCGGAGTGGTCCACGCGCTCGAGGACGAAGCGGAGCATGGGGACGTCGGGCTCGTAGACGAGCACGCCGCCGGTGCCGACGTACCGACGCGAGACCTCGGCGACGTGGTGGCCCGCGCCGAAGCCCAGGACGATCGCGGCCCCGGCATCACGCGGGTCGAGGCTATCGGCGAAGCGACGGGCCTCGGCCAGGGGGTCGCGGCGGGAGCAGACCGCCCGCTCGGTCGGGCCGTGGTCGTTGACGAAGGCCGGGGCACCGGCGGGGGTGGCGAACGCCCGCAGCGACGGCGAGGGCGCGGCCGCCGCGATGGCGCGAACCGCCGAGGGGCTGGTGCGCGAGAGCGCGGCCAGGTTTCGGTTCAGGATCGACTGGTCAGGCGGGAACTCGTGCATGGGGCCACCTCCGTGTGGCGGCGCGAGTGTACCGCGGTGTGCGGGGGAGTGCGGCGACGGGGTCGTGACGGCTTGGTCACGACGGCCAGGACCGCGATGGGGGAGCCGCCCGCGGGAGCGGACGGGCGGCCCGGATCGCTCCCCGCTGGTGAGCAGGACCCGTCGACTCCCGGCGACGGCCCACCGCTGCGCTGGCGCGTGCCTGCCCGGAAGCGAAACTCAGTGGCCACCCTTGCAGACGCGGAGGACTTCTTCGACGGAGGTGGCACCGGAGCGGACCTTACGGACGCCGTCGTCGAGGAGGCTGACCATGCCGCGCTCGATGCACATGCGTCGGAACTCGGAGACGTTGGGGTTGCGGGCGATGGCGTCGCGCAGGCCGTCGTCGACGACGAGGAGCTCGTAGATGCCCACGCGCCCGGAGTAGCCGGTGTTTCGGCAGCGGTCGCAGCCCTTGGCGGTCCAGACGCTGTCGGCGTTGAAGCCCTGCATCTCGAGGAACTCGCGCATGGAGTCCAGGGCCGGGGCCTCGTGCTTGCACTCCTTGCACAGGCGGCGGATGAGGCGCTGGGCGAGGACCGCGTTGACGGCCGCGCCGACGAGGAACGGCTCGAGGCCGATGTTCACAAGCCGGGTGATCGACGCGGGGGCGTCGTTGGTGTGCAGGGTCGAGAGCACGAGGTGGCCGGTGAGGGAGGCCTGGACGGCGATGGAGGCGGTCTCGTAGTCGCGGATCTCGCCGAGCATGATGACGTCGGGGTCCTGGCGGAGCAGGGCGCGGAGGGCCGCGGAGAAGGTCATCTCGGCCTTCTCGTGGGTCTGGGTCTGGTTGATGCCGTCGAGGTGATACTCGATGGGGTCCTCGACGGTCGAGATGTTCATCTTGTTCTTGTCGAGCGTGCGGATGGAGGAGTAGAGGGTGGTGGTCTTACCCGAGCCGGTGGGTCCGGTGACCAGGACGATGCCGTGGGGCGCGTCGATCTGCTGCGTCCAGATCTCCATGGTGGAGTCGTCGAAGCCCAGGTCGCTGAGTTCGACGTTGATGGAGCGCGTGTCGAGGATACGCATGACGACCTTCTCGCCATGCCCGACGGGCAGCGTCGAGACGCGCAGGTCGAGCTTGCGACCGGCGACTGTGCAGCGGATGCGTCCGTCCTGGGGCTTGCGGCGCTCGGAGATGTCGAGGTTGGCCATGATCTTGATGCGGCTGGTGATGGCGGCCGACATCGAGGGCGGGGGGTTCATCATTTCGAACAGCACGCCGTCGATGCGGAAGCGGACCTTGAGCTTCTTCTCGGCGGGCTCGATGTGGATGTCCGACGCGCCCTCCTTGCTGGCGGTCTGGATGATGTAGTTGACGTAGCGGATGACCGGTGACTCGCCGGCCTTGGCCTCCAGGTCGACCGCCTCGCCCGACTTCTTCTCGAGTTCGACGTCGCCCTCCTCGACGCTGGAGAGGATCTCCGCGAGGTCGGTGTCTCCGCTCTGGGTGTCGTGGCCGATGATTTCCAGCGCGCCGCGGACGTGGTAGCCCGTGACCAGCACGAGCTTGATCGCCGGCACGTCGAGTTTCTGCTTGATGTCGTCCAGCAGGAACACGTCGTCGGGGCGCGTGGCCCCGATCACTACGCGCGTGCCCTCGACGCGCAGGGGGATGACCATCTTGTTCTTGCAGTACTCGGCCCCGAGCCGCTGGAGCAGGGCGCCGTCGAACCCGCCTTCAAGCCCCTTGGTCAGGTCGATCGGCTCGAAGGGCAGACCGTGGAACGCGGCCACTGCGCTCTGGATCTTCTCCTCATCCACGCCCTGTTCGACCAGCACCTCGGTCAGGCGCCGCCCGGGCGAGGACCGGATCACCTGCAGCGCGGCGGTCAGCTGCTCGGGAGAGATGGCGGCTCGGGCGACCAGGAACTGGTCGAGTTCGCCGCCGTGGGCCGCGTCATCCTCCGGCTTCCAGAGTTCGCCCATGGCCGAGCCGACGTGGACCAGACCCTGTGCATCGGGCTTGTTGCGGACGGCGGGGTCGTCGCCCACGCTCTCGCTTGCGGACTTGCCGCGGAGCCCCTGGTTGGCGGGCATGACGGGCAGGGGGCTGAAGGCGGCCTCGGCCTCGTCGATGTTGTGCTTGCGGTCCTTGGGCGGTGGCTCGGGGGCGGCGCGGGGCGAGGGCTTGGTCGCGGGCTTGGAGCGGCCATTGCCGCCCTTCTCGACGCCAAGCTCATTCAGGATGTCGTCGAGATTGATCTTGGCCACGCGTCCGGCTCCCTGGCTATTGAACCAACCGCACATCAACCGAAGGCCGGATCACGGACGCCGCGGCGGGATGCTCGACGACGGGTAGCGACCGCCGCCGCCGGTGTTCCGCGGCCCGACCATCGAGTTGACCGCCAGGAAGAACTCGTGTTCCTCGGCTTGCAGGGTCACGCCGTCTGGCGTGATGGCCGTGACCACGAAGATGCCGTCCACGGGGTCGTTCACGCCCACGATCTCGTTGTTGATCTTGGCGGCCGACACGCGCCCGCCTGCCATCACGGTGTGCAGCGTCAGGCGCGCGAACGCCACGTTCAGGTCCGACAGGCGACGCTCGGCTGCGAGGCGATTCTGCTCGGCCTCCCGGGCGGCGATCTCCACCGAGCGGTCCGGCGCGGGGCCCTCCGTCACCGCCGCGCTCTCGCGACCCAGCAGGAACGGGTTCTTGTCGATCTTGTCGACCGGGACCTGCATGGGGGTGTTGCTGGTCGCCAGGCGGTCCATCACGCGACCGAACTTGGCGTTGTCGACGAGCGGGGACTCGAGGTCGGCCACCCGCACGTCGGTGTGCTGGAACTTGACGCCCTCGCCCATCCCGTACTTGCGCATGGCGAAGGTGGTCGCGACACTCATGGCGAGCACGGCCCCGATGGCGACGTACTGCGTCGGGACCTTCTTCGAGGGCGGCGGTGGAACCTCCGCGCCCTGGTTCTGTGCCTCGATCGGGTCCACCGGGTTGTTGTTCTGGCGTGCTTCCATATCAGGCGGCGCTCCGGTCTTCCTGGAAGTAGATGCTCAGCGTGAACTCGACCTTCATCACCCCGTCCTGGGTCGAGATGCGGATCATCTGAAGGTCGGGGATCCGCGTGATGCGCGGCATCTGCTCGATTTCGAGCAGAAACTTGTAGAACGAGTCGAACGTCCCCGACAGGCTCATTTCCAAGGGCTGCTCGCGGTAGAGGGCGGCCTCGATGGGCGTGGCCGACTCCAGCACCGGCGCCGCCAGCCCGCTCTTGACCGCCAGGTCCGAGACGGTGCGGACGACCTCGTCGAGCTCCTTGGTCGAGGGCAGCCTCGCCTCGATCTCGGAGAGGCGCTGGGTGATCTCCTCGTTGGCACGCGCCAGGTCGGCGTTGCGCGAGGTCTCCTCACGCAGCTTCTCGAGCAGCTCCCGCTTGTGATCGATCTCCTGGCGGGCGGCCTCGATCGCCGTGTTCTGGGGCTTGAACACCGTGAAGTAGCTCGACGCCGGCAGCGCCATGAGCACGAGGAATACGATGATGTGACGAAGTCCGATGTTCATGGCTCAGCGCCCTCCACCCGGGGACTCGGCCCCTGTGCTCTCGGGAACGTCCGTCACGGTTGTGCCGCCCTCGGGCCGCTCGGGCTGGTCGGCCGAGGCCTGGGGCTCGTCGCCCGCGCCGGCCACGGGCTGGCTCGCGGGGGCCACGGGCGCACGCTGGGGCGAGGGCGGCGCGTTCCGCACCGACGCCTCTTGGGCCGCCAGAATCGCGGCCAGTTCGGCGGCGGTGGGCACGCCCTGCAGGCGCGAGGGGCGGGCCAACGCGACCAGAGACGCGTCCGCGTCGGGCCTGATCCGGGCCCGGATCTCGAACTTGCGGCGCTCGATGTCGTCGATGATCGTCACCTGGATGTGGTGCAGGTCCGCCTGCTCCAGCAGCGGGCAGAGCTTGAGGGCCTGCAGGAAGTCGGCCACGTCGTTGTTCACCGTCGCCACGCCGATCAGCGTCAGGCTGCTCTCGAAGCGGGGGGGCTCGACCTTCGGGCGGGGCGGTGCGTCGGTCGCCGCCGCGGCGCGGCCACGGGGGGCCGCCGCATTCTGCGGGTTGGTCCGCGCGGTGGTCGAGATGGATCGCACGCCCGCGCCGCGGCCCTGGGCTCCGCCGGCGGCGGGTGGGGGCGTGGTCGCGTGGATTCGCTTGCTCTCGAGGCGGACCTCCAGAAGCGTCACACGCCCGGGCATCCGCGTCACGATCTCGGCCAGCAGCACCGAGCGGGGCACGCGGTCGATCAGCGCCGTCGTGACCTCGGCCTTGTCCACGAGTTCGGCACGCTGCTGCTCGAGTTCGCGGAGTTGCTGGATCTTGACCTGCTCTTCGGCGTAACTGGCGTCGATCATGCGCTGCTGGCGGCGGACCTCGTTCCACTGCTGGCTGGTCACCATGAACGCCGAGACGATCGCGACCATCACCACCGTGAAGATCACCAGCAGGGTGAGCGTGGCGCGGCGCTCGGCCTTGCCGGCTACGTAGTCCCGCGGAAGGAACGACCCGCCCGTGTCAGGCCTTGAGAATGGTGACTTCACGACACGCTCCTTCCATCACGACCAGAGACGGGCAAACCGGCTCACTCCACGCCGCGCCCCGCCGCCGGGGCGCGTTCAGAATCACAGGTCGGTCGGACACAGGCACAGTCCCAGCGGCACGGTCCAGCCCGGCTGGGCCCGGCTGAGATCGACGCCGGGCAGCAACCCCGTCCCGGGACGCGCCACCCGCGCCATCGGGTCGGCCACCTGCGAGGGGACCCGCAGGCAGCGCGCGATGTGCTGACACAGCGCCTTGTGCCTTGCCTCACCGCCCACGAACACCGCCCGGTCAATCTTCCTCGACGGGTACAGCGAGGCGTGGTACCGCAGGCACATCCAGATTTCGTCGGTCAGAATCTCAAGCTGTTCGGCCAAATCCGGGTCCGGCGGACGGGCCGCCCCGCGGTGCCGCAGGCCGAGGTCTTCGAGCGTCGCGGGCTTCACCGTGGCAGTGGTCGGCCCGGTCGCCGACGAGCCGTCGGCCCCGACCGCCACGGTCACGAGCGGAGATGCCTCGACCTGGGCCGCGGCCTCGGCCGACCGGGCGTCTCGGGCCGCGCCGGCATCCCGCGCCGTCAGGTGGATCAGCTCACGCCGCACCTTGACCGCTTCCTCGAAGGAGATCTTGAGTTGCCTGGCGATCGCCTCGTCCAGGTGAACCCCGCCCATCGCGATGGTCCGCGTGAACGCCAGGCGCTGCCCGTGCGAGATCACCACGTTGATCGTCCCCGCCCCGATGTCAAGGTAGAGCGTGGTCAGGTCCGCTTCTTCGGGCCGCTTGAACAGGTAGTCGAAGGCCCGGATGATCGCCTGGAACTCCCCGTGGATTCCCACCGGCTCGAACTTGGCGGCCTTGACCGCGCCCATCAACTGGTTCACAAGGTCGCGCGGGACGGCGGTCACGACCACCTCGGCCTTGCCCACCCCACGCTCGGGCACCGGCGCCTCGACGTATCGGAACACCACCTGGTGGGCCGCCTTGCCCATCTGCGACGGAAGAGCGGCCTCGATCAGCGACGACAACGACACCCCGTCGGTCCGCGTGAACTGCATGTGCTTGCAGAACGCCGCCGCCGCCGGGACCGCGCACACCGCGCGCCGCCCCTTGAACCCGCCCTTGCGGATCAGCGCGGGCAGCTCGGCGACCTGGAACTCGATCCGCTTGAGCGCATCATTCAGAAGGTGCTCGGGCGTGGGCAGGCACGCGGCCGCGACCAGCGTCGGCGGCTCGCCCGGGATCACCTGCAGCAGTTTCAGCGAGCCAAGCCCGAAGTCGATCGCCACCGCGCTGGGCCCGGTCTTTCCGAGCGCCGGCGTGGCTTGTCCGACAAACCGCTTGAGTGGTCCGAATCCCATCGACCACGCCTCCCGACCGCACCCGGCGCACCCTTCTGGCAGCGCACAACGGCCCTCACCGTGATCGGTCCCACCGAAGGTCGGATTGAGACGCAGGCGCGGACCAAGAGGGGAGCACGCGCCCTCAGCCCTCACCATCCTCCCCAGCCCGCATTGCCAGCGCCCCCGGCAGCCTCGACGCGAGGTCCGAGAGCCTCGCGAGCGCGCCAGCCAGGTCCCACACCTGCCGGGTCCGAGAACCCGTGGTGTTGCTCACGACGCGCAACTCGGCGAACCCGACGCCGAGCCGGTGGGCCACGAGTCCGACCGCCGCCCCTTCCATCGCCTCCGCGGCGGCCCCGGTCCGACCGACCACCTGCATCGCCAGGTCGTCGGTCCCTGAGCAGGTCGAGACGGTCGCGATCGGGGCGGACTCGTCCGCGATCTGCGACAGCCGCCACCGCAGGTCCATGTCCACGGGGATCGACCCCGTCAGCCCGGGCGCGGGGGGAAAGCCCATCTCGGCCAGGCTCAGGAACCCCTCATCGGACCGCAAGCCCTCATCGGCGAAACGGCAGTCGGTCGAGGCCACCGCCCGCCGCAGACCCAGCGGGGGCGCGCCGTCCAAGCGAGGCAGGCTGCCGCACACCCCCGCGCTCAGCACCCACCGATGGCGGGTCGGGTCCAGCACGCGCGCCACGGCTCCGGCCGCGTTGGACTTGCCCACACCGGTCACGACAAGATCGAGGCCCGACGCGAGCTCCGCGAGTTGCCACTGGAGATCGGCCAACCTCCAGTCGCATTGGACCCCCGAGAGGACGGCGCGTGCCTCCGCCGGGGCCGCCACCGCCACCAGAACCCGACTTGGCTGGCTTCCCATCGTCGGATCGTAGAGGGACTTGGCTGCAACCAATCGCCCGCCGATCCGATCTATAATGCTGCCTCAACCACCCCGGAGCCACCCGTAATGCGATCCGCAAATCCAGCCCTCAACCCGTTCCAGACCGGCGGGCACGTCCAGCAGCCCGCCCAGTGGACCACTCTGGGCGGGCCTACCGGGGTTGCCACCGGCGCGGGCGGCGTCTCCGCGCAGGCCCGACCCGGCGTCATGACCCTGGGCGGAACCATCACCGCCAGCGCCATCCTCGTCGGCCTGACCATGACCTCCGCCATCGTGGCGTACACGCTCATGGGCGCCAACCCGGCCCTGCAACTGCCCCTGGGCATCGGCGGCCTGGTCGCCGCGATCATCTGCTCGCTCATCATCTGGTTCAAGCACACGTCGGCCCCGATCGTCGCGCCGATCTACGCGATCTTCAAGGGCGCGTTCGTCGGCTGGTTCTCGCTCATGGTCACCGCCATGCTCTCCCAGAAACTGGGCGCGGGTGCCCAAGGCCTGCCCTTCCAGGCTCTGGCCCTCACCATCGCGGTGGCCGGCGGCATGCTCGTCGGATACGCCACCCGCGTGATTCGGCCGGGCAAGATCTTCACCGCCGTCATCGTCTCGGCCGGCATCGGCTACGGGCTGTTCGCCTTGCTCGCACTTGTCCTCTCGCTCATGGGCAACAACGCGCTCTCCAGCCTGTTCTCGCCCACCAACTCCAGCGTGCTCTCAATCGGGCTGAGCGTGTTCGTCGTGTGCCTGGCCGCCCTGACGCTGGTTCTGGCGTTCGATCAGATCAACATTGGCATCCAGTCTGGCCAGCCCAAGTACATGGAGTGGTACGCCGGTTGGGCGTTGCTGGTCGAGCTGATCTGGTTGTACATCGAGATCCTCCGCCTGCTCGCCAAGCTCCGCAGTAAGTAGTCGGCTCGGGTCGGCGACGCGTGCCACCGAGTCAGCCGGCCGTGCGGCTTACTCGGTGCGACAGACCCGCGACTCCGAGTCGTGCCACCAGCCGCGGCGCTGAGCGGCTGGCGCGTTCTTTCCGCACCGCGGTCGGCTCACGCGAGGCTCATCGCGTCATGTCACGACTACCCGCCGGTACCCCCCACCGTGGCAGTTCTCGCCCTCATCCTCGCCCGCGCCGGCTCCAAGGGGGTTCCCGGCAAGAACCGCGCCGTCGTGGGCGGTCGCCCGTGCATCGCATGGACCATCGACGCCGCCAAGTCGTCGCGACTGGTCGACCACATCGCCGTTTCGACGGATGACCCGGCGATCGCAGACATCGCGGCGTCGATGG
>CAZHKB010000031.1:0-1168 GCA_964533405.1 uncultured Phycisphaeraceae bacterium
GTAGTCGGAGGTTGGCGAGACGGGGATGGCGGGAGTTCCGGCGGGGGGAGGCGTGATGGCGGGGGCGTGGTCGGACATTGGGCTTGTCTCCGTGTGCGGAGCAAGGGTAGCGGAAAGCGGGGGTGTGGCACGCGCGGGAGATGGCTCGGAGTCCGAGCCCAGGACGGGAGCTCGGGAGCGTTGCCCTCGCGCGTGCTCGTGAGGTTTGATCGACGCCTGGTGATCGACCCGCGGGCTAGCGCCCGGGGCTCGATTCGGTGTGGGGGGTCTGACGCGGCTGAAGAGGGAACATGGAGAGCAGGGCTTGTTGTCTGAACGCGAAGATGCGTTCGAGACTGGGGCGGACCAGGAGGCGTTCGCCGAGCGGACCGCCAAGGTGGGCGTACTCGACGCGGTCGCGGCAGAGGGTGCCGGCTTCGACCTGTTCAAAGGTGTGTTCGTGGCGCCAGAGGCGGTAGGGGCCGCGGATCTGCTCGTCGACGAAGCGGAGCGGGGGGTCCCACGCGGTGATGCGGGTGCGCCAACGGATGGGCAGGGCGTGGAGGCGGAGGCGGTAGTCGATCAGGGCGCCCTGGCGCATCTGGATCGGCAGCGGGGTAAGGATGTGGAAGTTGAGGAAGGGCGGGGTGAGGCGTTCGAGGTTGGCGGCGTCGGCGAAGAAGGCGAAGACGGAGTCAATCGGGCGTGGGAGAATGAGCGTGGTCGTGAGGACGCGGTGCATGGAGGGCGATTCGGGGGAGAGTGGGGAGTGGATTTTGGGTGAGGAGAGTGAGCGCGGAGGCACCGATGCGGAGCAGTTGATGCGGCTTCCTTCTCATCGGTCGGCACACCCACCCCCTCCGTCAACTTCGCAGAGCCTCGTTGACACCTCCCCCGCACGCGGGGAAGGAGGGCGTGGGGTGAGATCGGGTGCTTGCGTCGGGTGTGCGGTGTCCGACTGCTGGCGCAGTCGGTTCCGGTGGGCCAAGGGGCTCAGTGGGCGTCGGTGGGCTGCACCGCGTGGGCCGCGTCGGCGTGGGTGCCGACGGGGTGCGATGGGTCGGGCGTCGCGGCGGGGGCCGGGGTGGCGCGGACGTAGCGGGCGGCCTGGTGGCTGGATTGCATGGGGCCGTTGGCGAGGAAGACGAGGACGATCACGCCTCCGGCCGAGAGCATGGCGGCCAGGCGA
>CAZHKB010000031.1:1268-15627 GCA_964533405.1 uncultured Phycisphaeraceae bacterium
GGCGGCCAGGCGAAGGTAATAGAGCGCGGCAATCGCGGAGTTGAGGCCCAGGATGATGACCAGGGTAATCTCGCCGGCGGCGATGCCGGCGGTGAAGAGCGGCACCTTGCCCCAGAAGCCCAGCGTGAAGGGCAGCCCGAGCAGGCTGAGCGAGCAGATGACCATGCACCATCCGAGGATGGGGCGCGTGCGGCAAAGGCCCTTGATGTCGTCGATGTGGTCGGCCTCGGCGGGGTCGGCATCGGAGCCTGGGGCGGGGGCGCGTTCGAGGCAGGCCAGAACAGCGAACACGCCCACGTTCATCACGCCGTAGCAGAGCAGGTAGAACAGGATGGCTGAGACGCCCGAGGAGGTGAAGTCGGCGCCCGGGCCGGCGATGAGGCCCACGAGCATGTAGCCCGAGTGGGCGATGGAGGAGTACGCGAGGATGCGCTTGACCGAGTGCTGGACGAGGGCGAGCACGTTGCCGACGGTCATGGTGAGCACGGCCAGCACCCAGAGGGTGATGCGTGCGAACTCCGGCAAGGCGTGGCCCGCAGCGGACGAGCCGTCCAGCGAGTGGTTCCAGCCCATGGTGCCAACGAGGAGCAGGAGGGTGATGAAGCCGGCGGTTTTGGGGGTGAAGGCGAGGAAGGCGGAGATGGGGCTGGCCGCGCCCTGGTAGACATCGGCGGTGTAGAAGTGCATGGGAACGGCGGCGATCTTGAAGGCGACGCCGACGATGGAGAGGACCATGCCGCAGGCGGCGATGTCATTGATGCCGTGGGTTGCGAAGTGTGAGGCGATGCCTGCGAGGCTGGTGGTGCCGGTGCCGCCGTAGAGCAGGGCGAAGCCGTAGAGGAAGAAGGCGGCGCCCAGTGCGCCCAGGAAGAAGTACTTGACGCCCGCCTCTTGCGAGGCAGTTCCGCGGGTGGACATGACGACCATGACGTAGGTCGGGAGACTGACCAGTTCGAGGGCGAGGAAGAGCCAGATGAGGTTGGGGGCGCCCGCGCAGAGCATGGCGCCCGTGAGGCTGAAGAGGAAGAGTGCCCAGAACTCGGCGCGGTTGGTGCGGAGGGCATCGAACGGACGCCCGGCGGCGATCGAGGCTTCCTCGGAGCGGTCGACGGTGCCGGCGGCCAGCAGCATCAGCAGGACGCCGACGAAGGCGATCAGACCCTTGGAGAAGGGCATGAGGTTGGGGAAGATCGAGTCTGTGGGGGGCGAGTTGGAGGCGAGCAGGCCCGCGAGCACGAGCGTGGCCAGGACGATGAGCCAGGTCTGGTTGCGGACGTGGGGGTCGCGGGATAGGCCGACGATCATGGTCAGGCAGGTGCCCGCGAACATCGCCGCTTCGGGCAGCAAGGTGAGGAAGGTCGAGTTCATGGGGCGACCTCCGTTGAGATCGCGGCGTGCGCTGGAGAAGCGTCGGGAGCGACAGGGGCCGCGGGGGCGTTGCGGTGATCGATCACAACGCGGACGGTGTGGTTCACCGGCTGCTCGATGGCGTTCATGATCGGTGCGGGGAAGAGGCCCAGGGCCAGGCAGAGAATCGCGAGCGGGGCCAGGACCGAGATTTCACGGAAGGTGAGGTCGGTGGGCAGGTGGTTCGGATCGGCGTGGGCGGCGTGGGCGGCGTGGCTTGTCGCGCGGTGGGGGGACTTGTCGTGGGAACCATGAGACCCGTGTCCGCCGTGCGCACCGTGCGCGGTGTGACCTGGGGGCAGCACCAGGGGTCCCCAGACGACCTTGCCGGTCATGAAGAGAAGGTAGATGGCCGCGACGATCATGCCGGTGCCGGCGACGGCGGCGTACCACGGGCCGAGACGCCCGGGTGTGCCGGCCAGATCGGGGCGGTTCCAGGCGTCGGAGGATTGGAAGGTACCGAGCAGGCAGAGGAACTCGGAAACGAAGCCGTTGAGGCCCGGCAGGCCGACGGAGGCCAGGACGAAGAAGACCATGAAGGTGGACCAGACGGGCATGATGGAGGCCAATCCCCCGAGTTCCTTCATGGAGCGTGTGTGGAAGCGTTCGTAGATCATGCCGATGCAGAGGAAGAGCGCGCCGGTGGAGAGGCCGTGGTTGATCATGTAGAGGATGGAGCCTTGCAGACCGGTGGCGTTGAGGGCGAGCAGGCCCAGGACGCAGAAGCCAAGGTGGGCGACGGAGGAGTAGGCGACGAGCTTCTTGACGTCGGTCTGGACCCAGCAGATGAGGCCGCCATAGAGGATGCCGATGATGGCGATGGTGGCGAGGAAGGGTGCGTACTCGACGACGGCGGCGGGGGTGTAGGGCAAGACGAAGCGGTAGAGGCCGTAGGTTCCCAGTTTGAGAAGCACGCCCGCGAGGATGACCGAGCCCGCGGTGGGGGCCTCGGTGTGGGCCAGCGGCAGCCAGGTGTGGAAGGGGAAGAGCGGGACCTTGACGCCGAAGCCCAGGAGCATGGCGAACATGACGGCGGTCTGTTCGCCGATGGACATGGTGCGGGCGGCGTTGCCGAGCGCGCCGATGTCGAGCGTCCAGAGGCCGGTGGTGCGGTGGGCGAAGGCGACGACATAGACGAGGCCGGCCAGTGCGATGATGGAGCCGGTGAAGGTATAGAGGAAGAACTTGGTGGCGGCTGCTTTGCGGTTTGAGGAGCCGAAGAGGCTGATGAGGACGTACATGGGCACCAGCGTGAACTCGAAGCAGATGTAGAAGAGGATGAGGTCGCGGGCCATGAACACGCCGAACATGGCGGCCTGAAGGATGAGGAGCCAGGAGTAGAAGGTCTTCTGGTTCTCGAGGATGGCGGTGAAGGAGGCCAGGACACAGATGGGGCCGAGGAGGCCCGTGAGAAGGATCAGGAGGAGGGAGACGGAGTCAATGCCAACGGAGAGTTTGAGGCCCAGGGTGGGGAGCCACTCGACGGAGCCTTCGTGGCTGAGGGCGCCGGGCTGGGACCAATCGAACAGGAAGGTGATGAAGACCAGGGAGAAGAGGGGCAGGATCATGCCGGCGAGGGCGACGGCTTTGGCGTGCTGCGCGGGGCGCGAGGGGATGATGGCCGCGAAGATCAGCGGGATGATGACGAGCGAGAGGAGGATGGCCCAGGTCATGGGGCGCCTCCGATCGTGATGAGCATGACGATGACGAGGATGAGGGCCAGGCCGCCGGCCATTCCGACGGCGTAGGCGTTGAGCTGGCCGGACTGCGACGGGCGGACGGCGTTGCCCAGGGCGCGGGGGAGGTAGCCGACGAGGTTGACCAGGCCATCCACGAGCAGGCGGTCGATCAGGTGGAAGATGTGGGCGGCGACGAACAACGGCGTGCGGAAGAGGAAGTCGTAAAGCTCGTCGACGTACCACTTGTTCTCGGCCCACTTGGGGATGGGGCCGAACTTGGCGGCGATGGCGTCCATGCGGCAGTGGGCGGCGGTCGTGCGGCCGATGAGGTGGAACCAGGCGGCGGCGGCGATGCCGAGGATTCCGAAGATCGCGGAGACGAAGTACATGACGGTGTGGGGGTCGCCCAGGCCGTAGAAGGAGGGGGCGTGGGCGGATTCCGCGTGCGGCTGGGATTGGTGGTCGTCGGCCATCACGCCCTGCTGGGCTTCTTCGGGCGCGTGTTGGATGGTGGGGGCTTCGGGGGCGGGGTGCTCAGGATCGGGCTGGTACGACGTGGGGATCACCAACACGGGTCCATGCTCGCCGTGTTCGTGGTCTTCGGTCCCCGTTGGGGCGTGTGAGGCGTACGGCGAGTGGTATCGGGCGGTGGAGGTTTCGAGCATGTTGCCGACCCAGCCGCCGTGCGCGCCGGGAGTGGAGGGGATGAAGTAGAGGCCGATGGCGGCGGTGGAGAGGAGGGCAAGGACCGCCAGGACGGCGTTGATGGCCCACTTGGGGGCGTGGGGGTGGAAGGCGTGGTGCTGCTCGGCCTTGTGCGCGGCCTCGGCCTGGACGTGGGCCGGGTGGCCATGATCGGCGTGGGCGTGCGCGTGGTCGTCGTGTCGGGCGTGGTGCTCATCGCCCGGCTCGAAGTGGACCGGGCCCATGAACACGCGGAAGAAGACGCGGAAGGTGTAGTAGGCGGTGAGCCCCGCGGTGATGAGCAGGATCCAGCCGATCAGGGGCGCGCCCCAGATGCGGGACCAAGGCGTCACGAAGGCCTCGGCCAGGATCATGTCCTTGCTGAAGAAGCCCGACGTGATGAGCGGGAAACCGGCGAGGTTTAGGCAGCCGACGAGCATGCAGATGGAGACGACGAGCCAGCCTTTGACCTTTGAGAGGCCCGAGAGCTTGCGGAGGTCGAGCTGGCCCGCGAAGCCGTGCATGACGGCTCCGCAGGAGAGGAAGAGCAGGGCCTTGAAGAAGGCGTGGGTCAGGACATGGAAGCCCGCGCCGGTGGGGGTGAGAAGTCCCAAACCCGCGAACATGTACCCGAGCTGCGAGACGGTGGAATACGCCATGATCCGCTTGATGTCGAACTGGGCCATGCCGATGGTGGCGGCCAGCAGGGCGGTGATCGTGCCGATCCAGGCGACGAGGGTCAGGACGTGCTCGCTGGACAGGAAGATGGGGTAGGTGCGGGCGATGAGGTACACGCCGGCGGTGACCATGGTGGCGGCGTGGATGAGGGCCGAGACCGGGGTCGGGCCTTCCATCGCGTCGGGGAGCCAGACGTAGAGCGGGAACTGGGCGGACTTGCCGAAGGCGCCGATCGCCAGCAAGAAGGCGATGAACTGGGCCTGGAGCGGGATCTCGCCCCAGCGGCCATCGGCGGCCAGCGCGACGTACTGGGCCAGGCGGTCGCCCGCAGCATTGCCCGCGGCGAACAGCTCGGCGTACTCGATCGAGCCGAAGTGGACGAAGGTGAGGAACACGCCCAGGGCGAGTCCCAGATCACCGATGCGGTTGACGATGAAGGCCTTCTTGGCGGCTGCGACGGCGGCGGGCTTCTTGTAGAAGTAGCCGATGAGCAGGTAGGAGCAGAGGCCCACGCCCTCCCACCCCAGGTAGAGCATGAGTAGGTTCTTGCCCATGACCAGGCAGGCCATCGAAAAGACGAAGAGGCAGAACGCGGCGAAGAAGCGGGCGTAGCCCTGGCCCCCGTTTTCGGGCAGGTCGTGCTCCATGTACTCGCTGGCGTAGAGGGCGATGAGGGTGCCCAGGCCGGTGACGAAGAGCATCCAGAGCGTGGTCAGGCCGTCGATGTAGAAGCCGAAATCGGCGGCGAAGGTGCGTGGGCGGGGGCCGTCGGGCCAGGAGACCTCGAACCAGCGCCACAGGCTGACGGTGAGGGTCTGGCCGTCGAGCCGAAGGTACATGGCGACGGTGAGGATGAAGGCCAGGCCGAGCGAAGCGACGGTGATCCATGCGGGGAGTTTGGACTTGACGCGGAAGGCGGCGCACAGGCCGCAGAGGGCGCAGGCCAGGAGCGGGAGCCAGACGATGAGGGAGATCCAGGCCGGGCCGGGCTGGGGGTGTGGGCCGGCCGCGTCGGCGGCGAGGAGGGCGGAGATGATGGAGGAGGGGAGTCCCAAGAGGGTGAGTTCCGGTTGCCGAGCAGAGGCGATCGACCTGTGTGGCGTCGGTTGGTGGATGCAAGACGAGGGGGTATGGGCGTCGCCGCGCTCGCTTGCGCGTCGCGTTCGCGGGCTTCAGCCCTTCATTTCTCCCCAGACTTCGGTGCTGAGGGACTCACGCTTGCGGAAGAGCAGGACGACCAGGGCCAGGGCCATGGCGGCCTCAGCGGCGGCGACGGTGAGCACAAAGATCACGAAGGTCTGGCCCGAGTGGTTGAGGTGGTACCGGCTGAAGGCGATCAGCGCGATGCCGGCGGCCTGGAACATCAACTCCGTACACAGGAACATGATGATCAGGTTCCGGCGGGTCAGGAAGCCGATCAGCCCGATCACGAACATCGCGGCCGAGACGAAGAGGTAGTGGGCCAAGACCGGGCTGGTCATGGGCTCGGGGAAGCCCTGCTGGGCCAAGAGGTTGAGGGCGGGCAGCGGGTTCATCGGGCCGCGCTCCCTTCGCGGGCGAAGGCCTCGGCCAGTTTGCGGGCCTGGCGGGCCTTCATGTCCTCATCGAACTGGACCTGGCGCCGGCTGAGGACGACGGCGCCGAGCATGGCCATGAGCAGCAGGATGCCGGCGATCTCGATGGTGCCTGGGTGCTCATTGAGCAGGTTGAAAGCCAAGGCCTCAACGTTGCGAATGTGAAGGGCTTCGGGCATGTCGATCGCCACGACCTCGCCGCGGCGAACCACCGACACCGTGCGATGCGCGGAGTCGATCAGCGGCGAGCCGTCCGCCGCGGTCGCGAAGCGATCCCCCTCAAGCCACAGGTCGGCCTTGCGGAGTTCATTCTCGACGCGGCGGGGCAACTCGGCCAGAAGAGCGTCGCCGGTCTGCGGCTGCACCCGGGCGAGCGAAGGCGAGCCGCGAAACAGCATCGTCGTAAGGGCGGCCAGCAGGATGAACCCGACGATGGTGGCGAACACCGGATCCCGGCTCTGGGCGTCATAGTCGGCCAGACGATCCATGTCCTCTTCGCTGGGAGCCTGCGTCGCCAGCATGATGACGAACAGGTAGGTGATGAGGATGGCGCCGGCGTAGATGATGATGAGGGCGAAGGCCATAAACTCAGCCGAGAGCAGGAGATACAGACCGGAGGAGGCGAGGATGGTCAGGATGAAGTAGAGGGCGGCGTACACCGGCCTCTGGTGGCTGATGACGCGGAGCGCACTGCCCAGGGCCACGATGGAGAAGACGTAGAAGTAGAGGTTGGGCAGGTGGTTCTGATTGCGGAAGCCCAGGCCGATGAGGATCAGCCCGACCGCCACCGCCGCGAGAATCCCGCCGATCGCCTGCGGAGAGACGCGGGCCCGGGGCAGGGCAAGGCACACCCCGATCGCCCCGAGTGCGATGCCCAAGTACAGGATGTAGGGGTTGATGATCAGGTCCATCGCGCGGCAGCCGCCCACTCCCCCGCTGGCCACGGCACGATGCGCAGGCCGCCGCGCCAGGGGGATTGGAGGGTAGCGACCCCCCCACCGCGCTTCAACCAACCGACAGGCGCGGGGTGGGCGTGTTCCCGCGCGATGCCTCGGGGCCGACCGCATACCCTTGCGCACCGATCGCCCCAGGCCGCACCGCGGCGTGGAGTCGGGCACACTGAAAGGGGGGTTTGCATGATTCGTACCTGCCTCTGGTTGTCGTTTGTTGCGGGGCTGCTCATCGGCGGCTGCGGGGAGTCGCCCGCTCCCAAGGGGACCGGCGGAACCACCAGCGGCACGGGCAACCAGACCAACCCGCCGGCTGGCGCGACCGCGAGTGCGGTTTTGGGGTCCTGGGTCGTCGATCCGGCCCAGTACGCGGCCTATGCCCAGATCTTCGTGGTTCGCATGCTCACCGAGCAGGGCCAACCGATCACCGACGCGGTGGTGACCGAGGGCGTCTCCGAGGTGACCGAGAACGTCATCGCCGAGCCACCCGTGTTCACGTTCAGCGAGAACGGCGTGTTCGCCCTGCGCGTGGGCACGGACAATGGGCGCGACGGGACGTGGGCGCTCGATGGCGATGTCGTGCGGATCACCGCGACCGACGGCCTGCCGCCCATCGGCGATTTCCGCCTGCGGGATGGCAAGCTGGTGACGGTGAAGCAGGCGCCGCAGGAGATGGAGGCGACGCTGATCCGCCAGCCGTGAGCCGGTGCGGGGTGAACACGCCGCTGATTGGCCCCGCGCCGCCCGAGGCGGATTTGCGCGGGGTTCCTGGCGTCCGAGCACGCGTTCGCCTGGCGTCACGCGTGCGCGCAAGGCTCATCCGCCGCGCAGTTCCACCGCGAGCGTCTGGGCCTCGAGATTGCCGAGCATGGAGGCGTTGTTCGCGTAGTGCAGGGCACGCTGGGGGTCGCCCGCGCGGCGGTACCGCTGGGCGGCTTCCAGGGCGAGGGCGGCGTCGGTGGGGCGGGCGTCTGACGCGGCCCCGAAGGCGTGGGCCGCGTCCATCGGTCGCCCGAGGTACGCGTAGCACTCGGTGATCAGGGCGAGCACTTGCGGCTCGTGCTTCTCGGCGTCGGGCAAGGCGATGAGCAGTTGCAGGGCCTCTTCCGCGTCGCCGCGGCGTTTGAGGGCACGGGCTTCGACCAGGCGCCACAGCGTCACGTCGGGCTGGATCGCTCGGGCCTTGCGGATGTTCTCGATCGCCAGGTCGGCCTTGTTCTCTTCGAGGAACATGTCCGCCAGCGTGCCCCAGGCGATCGCGTTGTCCGGGTCCAGGTTCACGCAGGCCAGCAGGGTCACCTTGGCCGCGGGCCTCTGGCCCGCGGCCCGCTGGGCCTGCGCGAGGTACAGCACATACTCGCTGTTGGTGGGCGCGCCGGTGCGGGCGGCGTTGTAGTGCTCGATCGCCTTCGCGTGGTCGTCGATCTCGCTGGCCAGGAGGCCAGCCCGGAACTCGATCTCGGGTGTGGGTGGGCCGATCCTGAGGGCGGCGACGAGCTGCTCGTAGGCGTCGACCGAATCTTGCCGGCGGGCGGCGGCTTCGGCGTCAAGCCGCGCGGCTTCGGCTCCCGAATCGACCACCCCCGCGCCCCGCACGCCCTGTGCCTCGCGCTGCCACGAGGCCGTGGTCGCCCGACTTCGCAGCACATCGGCCAGTTGGAGCCGGAGTTCCTGATCCTGGTCGTAGATGCCGATTGCCTCCTGCAGAATCGCCTGGGCCTCGCCCCAGGCCTGGTCACGCATGGCATCGCCGGCCTGGGTAATGAACTCCTCGCGGGTCGGGGTCACGACGGACGGCGTACCGCCTGCGTTCTGGTTCGCCCGCAGGGCGGAGCGCAGGACCGTGAACCCCCCAACCAGGGCGAGCACGGCGACCAGGACCAGGACGAGCGGGAACTTGCGAGGGGTGTCGCTCATGGCGTCAAGCGTATCGGCTCGGCTACGATCGAACCTTCACGCGGGGTGCGGCGGCGCGGATGATTCGCGGCATCCGCCCGCGGCTGCGATCCCGCTGGGCGGGTGGGCCGCGCGGTTGGTGGCGACGCGAGATCGAGTGTCCGTGCGTTGTTCGCACCGGTCGGGCCGCACCGCCGGCGGACCGTTGGCACCCAGCGACGAACCTGCGCGCCATGAGCACCAAACCATCCCCATCGACGCCCCCCGCCCCGTCCGAAGGCCTGCCCGCGCAGTACCGCGCGGCGGACCACGAGGGGCGCATCCGCGAGGTCTGGGAGCAGTCGGGCGCGTTCCACGCCGACCCGAAGCGCGTGCTCAGCGGGGAGCGCGAGGCGTTCTGCGTGCTCATCCCGCCCCCCAACGTGACGGCGGCCCTGCACCTGGGGCACGCCTTCAACAACACGCTGCAGGACATTCTGGTGCGGGCGCACCGGATGATGGGTTTCGAGGCGCTCTGGATGCCGGGGACCGACCACGCCGGAATCGCGACGCAGGCGGTGGTCGAGCGCCGGTTGCGCGAGGAGGGGAAGCTCAAAGGCCCGCTGCGTGACGCGATGACACGCGAGGAGTTCGTCGCCAAGGCCCAGGCCTGGAAGGACGAGTACGAGGCCAAGATTCTGGTCCAGCTCAAGGCGATGGGGTGCTCGTGCGACTGGGATCGCACGCGGTTCACGATGGATGAGGTCTGCGCCCGGGCCGTGCGCGAGGCGTTCTTCCAGTTGTTCAAGGGCGGGCTGATCTATCGGGGCAAGCGGTTGGTGAACTGGGACCCGGTGCTGCAGACGGCGGTGGCGGACGATGAGCTGGAGGATCGGGAGGTCGAGGGCAAGTTCTATTACCTGCGTTATCCGCTGGTGGAGGAAGTGACGGAGGGCCGGAGTGACGGAGGGACGAAGAGAGCAGGCGATGGTCGCGCGGCGGCGCAGCGGGCTGACTGGCGGCCCGTGACGTGGAGCGAGCTCGCGGCTCGCGGGTACCCGGGGGCGCGGAAGTTCCCAGAGGACCAGCCCGCGTGGGTGACGGTCGCGACGACGCGGCCTGAGACGTATCTGGGCGACACCGCCGTGGCCATCAATCCGAAGGATTCGCGAGCGATGGCCCTGCGTGGCCTGATGATCGAGTTGCCGCTCGTGGGGCGCGTGATTCCGATCGTTGAGGATGACTATGTGGTGATGCCCGCCGGTGGTGGGCCGGCTCTCCGAGCCGGACTTTCTACGTCCTCTGCCCAGCCGCAGGACTCCCCAACTGCCGAACCAACCGCGGCTTTGGATGCCAAAGAAGACCCCAAGGCCAAGTTCGCGACCGGCTTCCTCAAAGTCACGCCCGGGCATGATGAGAACGACTACGCGCTGTATCAGCGGCACAAGGCGGCGATGGATGGGGCCGCGGGTGGTGACGGGCGGGCGCTGATCAATGTCATGGCGCCGGACGCATCGATAAGCGACAAGCACGGCTGGACGGACGTTGGCGATGCCCACCTGTTCGTGGGCCTGTCGCGCGAGAAGGCGCGGGAGCTGGTGCTGCGCGAGTTTCAGTCGCGGGAGATCGGGAGCGAGACGCTGCTGGAGGCGATCAAGCCGTACACGCACACGGTGCCCTACAGCGACCGGAGCAAGGTTCCGATCGAGCCGTGGATGAGCGACCAGTGGTATGTGAAGGTGACGGATGATCGGCTGCGGGGGGAGGCGCAGCGGGCGCTGGCGAAGGAGCAGCGGACGACGGCGACGTTTCCGGCCAGGCCGAGTGTGGATGGCGATGGGTCGATGCGGTTCTATCCCGAGCGGTACGCCAAGACGTATGAGGCATGGCACGACAATCTGAGAGATTGGTGTGTGTCGAGGCAGTTGTGGTGGGGGCATCGGGTGCCGGTGTGGACATTCGAGACGCTCTACTCCGGGTCTGAAGACGAAGACGCTTTCACCAAGCGCTTGGCGGATCGCTTTTCTGCGTACTTTGAATCGTTCAACATCTCAGACTCGGCAGCTTTGCAATGGTACTGGCATCCGCGGTGTAGCAATCTATGTGTTCATCTCGCGCTGCGCTCCGCAGGGGCGGAGAATGCAATGAGGTTGCTGGCGCAGTTACAGCCGTATACGCCGAACGCTGATACTCCCACAGATCCGCGTCTCCTGCCCAATGCACAAGCAAGGCGTGCGGGCGACGAGCTTCTTGAGTTGCTCGTCTGGGACAGCCCGGTGAACGCTCGCGACCCAGACGTGCTCGACACATGGTTCTCGTCAGGCGTGTGGCCGATGAGCACGATGGGGTGGCCTGGTGATGGAGGCTTGGTCGAGGGAGTAGGGGGGACCGGCTCGGAGAGCCGGCCCACCACGAGGCCCACCCCCGAGCCCGGGCTTCTCGCGGCGTTCAACCCCTCGACCGTCCTTTGTACGGGGCGCGACATCATCACGCTGTGGGTTTCCCGGATGGTGATGTTCAACCGGTTCCTTCTGGTGCCGAATGGTGGGCCGGCTCTCCGAGCCGGACTCCCGACTTCTTCTACAGAGCCTCCTGCGCCGAACAACGCCGCCGCGCGGGCCGTGGCGAGGCCCACGGACGACCGCTTTGACTGGGTGTCCCGGGAAGTGGCGGGGCTGGTCGATGGTGGAGTGGGTGCTGCGCGTTCGGACGATCGAGGCTTGGTAGCAGAGCTAGAGAGTCCGGCTCGGAGAGCCAGCCCACCATGTGGACTCCCTCCCTTCCGCGACGTCTACATCAACTCCATCATCCAGGACGGGCACGGCCAGCGCATGTCCAAGTCGCTCGGCAACGGCGTCGATCCGCTCGACATCGTCCACTCCCACGGCGCCGACGCCATGCGCGTCGTGCTCGCGCAGGTCGCCACCAGCACGCAGGACGTCCGCGTGCCCGTCGACCTGGTGTGCCCGCACACCGGCAAGACCTTCGAGCCCAAGTTCATCACAAGCCCGCAGGGCTATCTTGTGGCCGCCCCCATCCAGGAGAGCCCGGGCGATCCCTCCAAGAAGATGGTCACGCCCTATGGGGCGGCCAGCGGGGCCGCCAAGCCCACCACCGACATGCCGGTGGCCCGCAACACCTCCAGCAAGTTCGATCTGGGGCGGAACTTCTGCAACAAGTTGTGGAACGCCAGCCGGTTCGCGCTGGGGATTCTGGGCAAGGCCGGTGCCGGAACAGCCACCAACGGCGACGGCTCGGCCGTCGGCACAGGCTGCACGCCCGTGCTACCAGCCGACCTGTCTCTTGTCGATCGCTGGATGCTCAGCCGAGTGCAGTCCACGACTGTCGCCGTGACGCAAGCGATCAAGACGTACCAGTTCTCGACCTACGCCCAGCTCATGTACGACCTTATGTGGCGCGACTTCTGCGACTGGTACCTGGAGGCGATCAAACCGACGGTCGCCGCCAGCCCGGCCCAGCAGGCGGTGCTGGCCCACACGCTCAAGGCCATTGTCCGCCTGCTGCACCCGCTGGTGCCGTTCATCACCGAGGCGATCTGGGAGCGTCTGAAGGACATCGAGACCGCGCCGATCCAGGGCGTCACGCTTGGGCCTTCGCGCCTGGGTGGCCTGCTGTGTACCGCTGGCTGGCCGGTGCTCGACGCCTCGCTGCGCGATGTGCGGGCTGAGACGATCTTCGCCCGCGTGCAGGCGCTCTCGGGCGCGATCCGCGAGGTTCGGGCCACGCACCAGGTGCTGCCCAAGCGCAAGGTCGTGCTGCACGTCTCGCCCGAATTGGCCGCGGAGATCAAGGACGCGGGCGGCATCGTCGAGGCCCTGTGCGTGCTGTCTCGCGTGGACACGGGCGGGCCCGCGGGCCAGTCGGTCGCGTTCACGTTTGACGCGCACGAGTACCGCCTTTCCGACCTGGCCGACGCGGTGGACGCCAACACGGAGCGCGAGCGCCTGACCAAGCAGATCGCCGACCTGCGCAAGAGCGTGGCCGCCCTGGAAGGCCGGCTCTGCAACCCGGGTTACGCCGACCGCGCCCCGCCCGCCCTGGTGCAGCAGACGCGCGACGAGAAGACCCGCAAGGAAGCGGACCTGGGCGCGGCCATCGCGGCCATGGAACGCCTGACCTGACACACGGAGGCATGATGGAGCGGGAGTGGCACAGACGTATCGCGCGAGCGGCATGGCGGGCGGCATGGTTGCCGCTTTGGGCGAGCATGAATCGCGCCCTTGGCGCCCGAGCATGGCTGCCCAGAGCGGCAAGCATGCCACCGGCCCACAGCCTTCGGCTCCGACTGGTGCTCGCGGTCGGGCTGCTCATCACCGGGTGCACGGCGTCACCGTCGGGTTCCACCACGCAGCGCCCTCCGCGCCCGCAATCTTCTCTCTCCGTGACCGACGCCGCTCGCGCGCCCGTCACCACCGAGTCCTGGTCCTTCGGCGATGAGCAGGGCCGGCTCATCCGCACTCCGGCCTACCGCATCCTCACGACCGACAACTCGCCGCTCGTTGCCGATCGCATGGCGATGTTCATGGAATCGGCTCTGCTCACCTACCGCACCATGCTCGGGCCGCTCGACGGGCCAACCGTGCCTCTGGAGGTTTACCTGATGGCCACGCGTGGCCAGTGGGAGGCCCTGACCCGCCAGACCGCCGGGCCGCGCGCCGACATCTACCTCCGGATCCAGCGGGGCGGATACTCCGAGAACGCCCGGGCCGTCTTCTACAACATCGGCCCGCGCGACACCTTCGCCATCGCCGGGCACGAGGGGTGGCACCAGTTCACGCAGGCGACGTTCCGAGAAGCGCTGCCGATCTGGCTCGAAGAGGGCATCGCCGTCTCGATGGAAGGCTTCCGCTGGAGCGAGTCGGGCGACACGGCCACGTTCCTGCCGTGGTCGAACCTGGAACGGTACGACCGCCTGCGTGAACTCGTGAACGCCGACCGCCGCGTGCCGCTGGAGGCACTGCTGACCCAGAGGCCGCAGGATCTGCTAAAGGACTCGGGGCTGGCGACGCTGGATTACTACGCCCAGGTGTGGGCGCTCACGCACTTCCTGCGTGAGGCGGAGAACGGGCGGTACCGGGCCGGCGTCGAGCGACTGGTGCGCGATGCGTCCCAGGGGCGCCTGTCGTCGCGTCTGGCACAAGGCTCATCGGTGCGCGAGGCCCGCGTGGTGATGCTCAGCCGTGTCGGCGAGGCGCCCTTCCGCGCCTACTTCGGCGATGTCGAGCAGGCTTCGGCGCGGTTCGACGAGTTCGTGCGCCGGGCGATCCTCCCCGGCGGGCGCGAACGCATCCTGCGAGGTGAGTCGCCGGTTGTGGCCGAATCCGGCGCGTAGCCGGGAGGGCGCGACCGCATCCAGCGTCAACTGGTCCGGCCGCGCGCGCCAGATCACCCGTTCGGGCCGACGGACGGTGGCCGACTGCTCGCGCAGTCGGTTCTGTTGAGGCATGCCGAACCGGCGCTCCCGCTCATGCCCGCGGCCCAACCCCCAACC
>CAZHKB010000032.1:0-15284 GCA_964533405.1 uncultured Phycisphaeraceae bacterium
CTTGAGCTCGGCATTGGCGGGGTCGTCCCAGATGGTCACGGCGAAGTGCCCGTGGCGCTCGGAGAGCGAGATGACGCTGTCCCCCTGCTTGACCTCGTGGCGGATCGGCACGTTACAGCTCCTCCCACGCACCCTGGTCCAGGCGCGGGAAGGTGATCTTGCAATCGCCGGGCTCAAAGCCCTGGACGCGCCCGACGCCATTCTGGTCCGTTGAGCCGCGGTAAACGCGTCCGTCGGGAACGGTGATCTCGTAGAGCTCGCCGGTCACGGGCTTGTCGTCCATGCCAACCAGTTCGAGCTCGATCCAGGTGAGTTCCTTGCCCTTCCATTCCGTGGGGTTTGGGGGCGGCACGAACGGCTGCATGGGGGTTGAGCCGTACTTGCCTTGTTTGGAGGTCTTGGCGACGGCTTTGGCCTCCTCGACCTGGCCGGGGTCGGCGTTGTCGGCTTCGAGCGCTTCGGTGGGAGCGGCGGGGGCGACGATGGCGGGTGCGGTGCCGGTTTTTTTCTCCATCCAGAGTCCTCCTCGCCGAAGGTCGCCGGGCGCGGGCCCGGCGCGAGTTGCGAGCGGTCAGTTGATCGCCACCGTGCCGGCACCGAGCGAGATCTTGACCTGGCCGGTGACTTCGACGTTGGTGCCCATCATCTCGAAGTCGCCGCTGGGGCATTCCATCAGGATGCCAGCACTCGCCGACTTGGCGATGAAGTCGGTTTGTGCCTTGAGGAAGATCTGGCCCTGAAGGCACTTGACCTGCACGTCCTCACCGGCCTCAAGCTCGATCTTGCCCGTGGTCTTGATCTTGATCCCGTCGGCGTTGATCGCGATCCAGCTCTCGCCCACATACAGCGTGATGTTGGTGTCGGCCTCGAGGGCGATGTGGTCGGCCTTGAGGTATCGCTGCTCGGTGACCTTGGTCGAGTGGTTCTTGGCGAACTCCTCGATCACGTCGTCGACGACCTTCAGCGAGCGAGAGCCCGTGGTCTCCAGCGCCTCCTTGCCCTTGACCAGCAGGTTGCGGTCCCCGCCGATCTCCTCGTGGTGGTGGCGGGTGATCTTCTCGTGGCGGTCGTTCTCGACCCACTCGAACTTGTCGTTCTTGACGATCAGGTGGCGGTCGTACCCGATCCACTCGAAGCGGTCGGAGAGGATGCGGATGTCCAGGTTCTTCTGCCCGTGCATGAAGATCTGCTCCTCGCCCGCCTTGTCCTCGAAGCGCAACTCATTGAACCCTTCGCCGCCCTTGGACGAGTTGGTCTTCATCGTCGAGACCGTCTTGAACGCCGGCAGCTCATACGGCGGCTTGTTCACCGCGTTGTACACGCGCCCGGTGATGAGGGGGCGGTCCGGGTCGCCATCCATGAACGAGACGATGACCTCCTGCCCCACGCGGGGGATGTTGATCATGCCCCAGGACTTGCCGGCCCAGGCCTGGCTGACGCGGACCCAGGCCGACGCGTTCTCGAGCTTGGCGATGCCCTTGGCCGCGTCGGCCGAGTCGCCCACCCAGCGGTCCCAGTGGAAGTCGACCTTGACGCGCCCGTGCTCGTCGGGGTCGATCTCCTCGCCGGGCTTGCCGACGACGATCGCGGTCTGCGGCCCGGGGATCACGGGTTTGGGGGTGATGCGCGACGGCTTGAAGAACGTGTCCTTGGGGATCGCGCGGAACCGGCAGACGAACATATCCTCGTCCTGCTTGTCGCCGCCGGACTGGAACAGGTCCTGCACGACTCGGATGGAGCACGAGGTGACCAGGTACTCGCGATCCTGGCTGTCGCGCAGCGCGCTGGTGGGGTCGGTGAGCTTGAACGTGCAGCCGGCCTGCATCATGCGGACGTCGCACTCCCCGGTGATAACCTCGCTGCGGGCGTGGAGTTCCTGCAGGCGGACCTTGGACAGCGTCTCACCCTGCGCGAACTCCTCGTACTCAGCCGGGAACTCGAACTGCTCGAACTCCGACAGGTCGTGCCCCTTGGGCGCCGAGAGTTGGGCCGAGATGTCGGTGGTCGGGGTCTTGAAGTTGAAGTCCTTGACCACGAACCCGCCCGACTGGGCCTCCATCTCGACCTCCCACGACCGGATGTGCTCCACGTCGCGGTTGAGGTTCTCGGCGGGCGGATAGAACGGGAGCTCGGCGTGCCCGGTGAGCGGGTCGTGCGACGATGGGGCGTCGGCCAGCACGAGCGTGTGCTTGCCGTCCTCGTGCGTGAAGTAGTAGTAGATGCCCTCCTGCTCCTGGATGCGGGACAGGAAATCGAAGACGCTCTCGCGATACTGCACGCAGTTCTCCCACGGGAGATACGCCCCGGCCAGACGCCCGTGGTTGAACTCCGTGGAGATGTGCAGGCGGCACAGCATGGCCGCGATGTCCGGCACCGTCATGTTCTGGAAGATCCGGCAATCGGTGTGACGCGTCAGGAACCAGAGCCAGGGCACGACCTCGGCCCGGTACTCGGTCAGCGCGCCGCCCGTCGAGCCCTGCCAGATCCGGGCGATCAGACCGTTGATGTACCGCGGCGGCTGTTCCTTGCCCCGGGCGATGCGGATCGTGACGTTGGCCCCGAGCATCGCGTTCAGGTCAATCTCGCCCATCTCCGAGACCATGTCCACGTCATACGAGAACGGACGCCCCAGCACATCGTTGCCCGAGACCGAGCGAACCAGCAGCGCATCCTCGCCCAGAGGTGTGGCGATCGAGATCAGGCGCTGGGCGGTCGTGAACTTGGCCATGACGGGCTCCTGGTCGCCGGGGGAACTTGCCGAGGGGACTCACCGCAGAGGCGCATTGGACGCAGAGAAAGCCGGGATCAACTACAGAGGCACAGAGAAGGCTGGAGGCAACGAGTTGGCTGGAGCGGGTCCGGCGGCTTCGATTCGCTCCAGTCCCCTCCCGCGGCCTTCCTCATCGCGCCCTGCGGCTCCGCCGTGAACTCTTCCGCATTCTCTCCTACTCGAACGAATATGAGAAGTCCCCGTCCTTTACCCCAACAAATACCTTCTTGATCTCGGCCCCCGCCATCATGCGGGTGAGGAACTCGCTGGCCAGCGTCGGCAGCATGGTCTGGGTGAGGATGGCGTCGATGGCGCGGCCGCCCGACTCGACCTCCGTGCAGCGGGAGGCGATCAGGTCGTACACCTCGGGCTGCACCTCGAACGCGGCCTTGTGGTTCTCGCGCAGGCGCTTGCCGATCCGGTTGAGTTGGAGCTTGGTGATCTCGCGGATCATCGTGTCCGACAGCGGATAGAACGGGATCGTGTACATGCGCCCCAGCAGCGCGGCCGGGAACTTGGCCAGCAGCGGCGTCCGCATCGCCTCGCTCAGGCTCTTGATGTCCGGCAGCAACTCGGGGTCCTTGCACATGTTCATGATCAGGTCGCTGCCCACGTTGGTCGTGAGCAGGATGATCGTGTTCTTGAAGGAAACTTCCGTGCCCTCGGAGTCTTTCATCATGCCCTTGTCGAAAACCTGGAAGAACACCTCGTGGATGCTGGGGTGGGCCTTCTCGATCTCGTCGAGCAGCAGCACGCTGTAGGGCTTGCGCCGGATCGCCTCGGTCAGCACGCCGCCCGAGCCGAAGCCGACGTAGCCCGGGGGCGGGCCCATCAGCGTCGCCACCTTGTGCTCTTCCTTGTACTCGGACATGTTGATGGTGACGACGTTGTCCTCACCGCCGTAGAGCGCCTCAGCCAGGGCCAGGGCCGTCTCGGTCTTGCCCACGCCCGAGGTGCCCGCCAGCAGGAACACGCCGATGGGCTTGGAGGGATTCTCGAGCCCGGCCCGGCTGGTCTGGATGCGCTTGCTGATCGCCTCCAGCACATGGCGTTGCCCGATGATGCGGGCGTTGAGCGTGTCGGCCAGGCCGAGCACCGCCTCGATCTCGTTCTTGACCATCTTGCCGACGGGGATTCCGGTCCAGTCCGCGACGACCGAGCCGACCGCGGTGGAATCGACGCTGGCCAGGATCAGGGGCGTCTCGCCCTGGAGGGTCGCCAGCTCGCTCTGGAGCTTCTTGAGTTCTTCGAGAAGTTTGCCGCGCTCGCCCTCGGAGAGCTGCTGGCTGGCGACGGGATCGGCCTTGGCGGCGGCCGCGGCGGCGGCGGCGGCGGGCGTGCCGGTCTTCTCCACCGCCTCGGTCTTGCTCGGGCCACGCAGCTTGTGGCGGATCCCCAGGATCTTCTCCACCAGTTCCTTTTCCTTCTTCCAGTCGGCCTCGAGCTTGACCAGCCGTTCCTTCTCATGCGTCTGCTTGGCCTGGACCTCGGTGGTCCGTGCGGCGTGGTCGATCCCGACCGCCGACTCGCGCCCGAGGATCGCCAGCTCGGTCTCGAGCGCTTCGATCCGCTTGCGGGTGTCGTCAACCTCCGCCGGCACCGCGTGCTGCCCCACCGCGACGCGAGAGCAGGCGGTGTCGAGCAGGCTCACCGACTTGTCGGGCAACTGACGGCCCTGGATGTAGCGGTGGCTCAGGCGGACCGAGGCCTCGATCGCCTCATCGAGCACCTGGATCTTGTGGTGCTTCTCGAGCATGTCACCGACCTTGCGCATCATCAGGATGGCCTTGGCCTCGTCGGGTTCCTCGACCTTGACGGTCTGGAAGCGGCGGGTCAGGGCGGGGTCCTTCTCGATGTGCTTCTTGTACTCGCTCCAGGTCGTGGCGCCGATCGTCCGCAGCGTGCCGCGGGCCAGCGCGGGCTTGAGCAACTGGGCGGCATCGCCCGTGCCGGCCGACCCGCCGGCTCCCATAAGCGTGTGGACCTCGTCGATGAACATGACGATGGGCTTGACGCTGGCACGCACCTCTTCGATGACCTGCTTGAGGCGGTTCTCGAACTCGCCCTTCATGCTCGCCCCGGCCTGCAACGCGCCAAGATCGAGTTCCAGCAGGCGCACGTCCTTGAGCGGCGGGGGCACATCACCCGTGATGATTTTGTGCGCGAAGCCCTCGACCACCGCCGTCTTGCCCACGCCCGCTTCGCCCACGAGCACCGGGTTGTTCTGACGCCGCCGCATGAGGATGTCCACCACCTGGCGCGTCTCATCATCGCGTCCGACGATGGGGTCGATCTTGCCATCGCGGGCCTGCTGGGTGAGGTCCTTGCAGAACTGCTTGAGGGCCTGCTCCTTGCCCATCTGGGCGGGGGCGATGGCTCCTGATGCCTCGCCGGGGGCCGCCCCGCCGCCCGCGCCGCCGCCCGCGACCTGGAACCCGTCCTTGGCCCGCAGCGCCTCCTCGGGCGACCCGGCCACGATCTTGGCGAAGTTCTCGCTCAGCAGTTCGGGCTTGATCTTGACGAACTCGGGCGAGATGCCCGGCAGCACGAGCCGCATGTCGCGCGTCGCCAGCAGGGCGTAGACCAGGTGCCCGGTCCGCACCGCCTGCTCGCCGAACTGCAGCGTGGCGTACAGCCAGCCCTCCTTCACCGCCCCCAGCAGACTCTGGGAGAAATCGGAGATCGACGTGGCACCGCGCGGCATCCGATCTAGCGCCGCCGTCAGGTCGCCCGCCAGACGCGACCCGTTCACCTCGAAGTGCTTGAGGATCCGGTGGACGTCCGAATCCTGCAACTGCAGGATCTGCGTCAGGATGTGCTCCACCTCAACCACCGGGTTGCCCCGGAGCTTGCAGAAGACAGTCCCGCCCTCGACGGCTTTGTACGCGATCGAGTTGAGCTTCCCGAACAACGCCTGATTCGCAATCCCCGCCATTGGCAATCTCCCACGGCCCCGGGCGATCACCCGGAGGCTAGACACAGTATCGCAGAACGCGCCCCGCCGCCAATGGTCGCCACCGACCACCGCCGCCGCGCCGGTGAAGGCGCGATTCCCGCCCGCGTTCCGCGTCCTGTGACAACCAGGCCGGCGACACCCGCCGCCTTCGCTAAACGAGACTCCCGATGTCGTTCCGCATTCGCTCCGTCGCAGGCCCGCGATCGGCCCCCCTTCTCGCCGCCTTCGCCCTGGGTGTTCCCACCGCCGCTCATGCCCAGTGGGATGTCTGGAACCTCTCGCCGCCGACCTGGAACGTGTCGGGTGCGTACTCGGTCCGTGGCGGGCGGGCCGTGGGGCAGGTGGAAGATGGCGGGATGATCCAGGCCGGTCTCTGGACGGGCCTGATGGGCTCATCGTTCGTCAGCCTCCACCCCGCCGGTGCCTTCTACTCCGGTGCGTACTCATCGTCGTCGCTCTACCAGGTGGGGGCGGCGACGGTCGGCGGGGTCATCCGGGCCAGCCGATGGAACGGCAGCGCCGCCTCATGGCTCGATCTCTCGCCCACCGGCGCGACCCTCTCCTACGCCTGGGGGATCGACGGCGACAATCCGGTGGGCTCGGTCTCAATGGGCGACGACTCCCGGGCCAGCCTCTGGACCGCTGGCCCGGAGTCCTGGATCAACCTCAATCCGCTGGGTGTCAGGTCTTCGTCCGCGTTCGGCGGGGGAGGCGGTCAGCAGGTCGGCTTCGTCTCGATCGACAGCGAGTGGCAGGCCGCCGTCTGGACGGGGTCGGCGGGTTCCTTTGTGAATCTTCATCCCGTGGGAATCACGACCTCGTACCTCTCGAACGCCGATGGGATCAGCCAAGTGGGCGTCGCCTCAGTCGGGGGAGACAGCCACGCCGGGCCGTGGTACGGATCGGCGGCGTCGTTCATCGACCTGCACCCCGCCGGCTTTGAATCCTCCCACGCCGAGGATGTGCTCGGCGCGTGGCAGGTCGGGTATTTCTGGGACGGAGCGACGGCCCACGCCAGCCTGTGGAGCGGGTCGGCCGAGTCCCGGATCGATCTGGGTCTGGAGCTCGCCCCGTGGTTCTCCAACTCCCATGCCAACTCAATCTGGGCCGACGCCGACACCCTGTACATCTCGGGATGGGCCCACAACAACTTCACGGACGGCACCGACGCGATCGTGTGGACCAGGCCCATCCCCGCGCCGGGGACACTGGTGGCCCTGGGCGTGGCGGTGCTGGGCACGGGGCGCTGGCGGGCCAGACCGTCGCTGGCGTGAGGCCACATGCCGACGCGCGACCGATGGAGCCGGCCGCCCGTCCGCGTCCGGTTCCGTCGGCGCGCGCCCAGCAGGCCGGATTCGTGTTCAAACCGCCGGTGGCCTGAGCACCAGATTGTCCACATCCTCCTCGAACGGCTTGCCGCCCAGCCACGATGTCCAGCCTAATCTGGTCCCCGTGCCCAGTTGCGCCCGGGGGATCTCTGCCTTCTTGAGCACGAGCTGGCAATCCCACAGGTATTGCAGCCCGGCGTAGTTCTTCACCCAGTCCACCAGCACCGGGAACGACCGCCCCGTCGGCAGGAACCGCTCGTAATCCTTCAGCCCCATCGCCCCTAAGCGCAATCTGAACTTCTGCTGGCAGTCCCAGATGGTCGAGCCGACGATGACGGTCTGACCAAGCAGCCCGGTCGATCGGGACTTGCCGACCTTGCACAGACAGTCGTCGGGCAGGTTGAACCACTCGCCGACGAACTGGATGAGGGCCGCCTTGATGCCGAAGTACCCCTCGACGATCTGGCGCAGCCCGTCGGCGTGCTTGGTCAGGTTTCCCAGGTGCCCGACGTAATGCAGCTTGCCCTCATCGGGGACGCTGTCTCGCTCCTGCCAACTCTCGATGCCTCGCCCCGAGAGCGTGCCGATGTAGGTCTTGTACCGGTCCTCGTCCGGCCTGTCGTACGACACCGTCGGCTGGTTCAGAGCCCACGCGCGATAAAATAGCGACAGGTAGCGGTGATGGAAGACGTCCAGGAATCGGGCCAGGGTCGGGTCGTGGGCGTTGCGCTCGCGCTGGCGGATGTACTCGGTGAGGTGCAACGGCAGGGGGCCGTTGGGCCCGAGCAGGCCCAGGAACCGGACCAGGATCCGCTCGGGGCGGTTGCCCTTCTTGGTCAGGACCATGGAGATGGTGCTGGGCGAGAAGTCGAGGGTGCCCTCCTGCCCGAGGCGGACCGGGTCGTCGGAGAGGGTGGTGCTGGTGCCGATGCGGGGGCGTGGATTGTGCGCGCACTCGAACCGCCGGAGGGCGGCGAAGAAATCGCGCCCGAACGGCTGGTTCCGCAGGTCGCGGATCAGATCGTCGATCGAGTTCCCATCCTCAAGGGCCATCGCATCACCGGGCCGCGCTCGATGCTGGCGACCACGGTCTCCGTGAACGAGTTGATCGAGACGTACTTGGCCAGGAACTGCTCGAGCACGGCGCCCAGCACGAAGATCCCTGTGCCTTCAAAGTTCTGTTCTTCGAGATTCAGTGTGACCTCCAGGCCACGCGCGAACGCGATGGGGCCGGGGGTGGGCACGCGCCGCATAATCCCCTTGGCCGAGATCCCACGAACGCCCTCGACCTGCTTGGCGATCGCGGGCTCGGAGGTCTGGGCGTAGAGCCTCAGCAGGTCGCGCAGCGCGGTCGCGCCGGTCCCCTTGCCACCGGGACTGACCAGCGTGGTGCCGGCCGCGCCAGCCGCGCCCACGCCGCCCGGCGTCTGCAAATCCCCCTGATCCACCAGCGACAGGTAGTTCAGTGTCAGGTGGCTGATGAGCCGCCACGCGGTGTCGCCCTCGGCCCGGCTGGGGATCGGCTTGGTCGGGCCCGCGATCACCCGCACCGAGTCCACCACCGCACCAACGTCCAGCGAGAAGTCGGTCCGCCCCGCCCCGATCGGCATGTCGATCGGCAGGTCCCGGTTGGTGCACAGGCACTCGCACCCCACCTGACGCAGGTCGCTGCTGAACGGCGCGTTCATCGAGTCCACCAGCGAGATGTACACCTCGGTCCCCGGATACGACGAACGCCGCCCGTGCCGCCGCTCCTTGGCCGACAGCGTGCGCGGCACGCGGTTGGTCGTGTAGTACGCCCCGCGCCCGTGCCCACGGTCCTGGTCGCGCGTCGCGTAGAACGAGCGGAACTCCACCTCGTCGTTGGCGATGGCCGCGTACCCAGTGACGCGCTTGGTCTCGTACACCTCGAAATCCAGCGGGCGCGTGCGATCGACCACCAGCTGGTGCTCGGGAAACTTGTCGGTGATGTGGATGCGGTCGGCCACGCGCGGGAACAGGTTGATCGCGGGCGTGCAGAACAACCTGATGTTGTTCGCGGTGACCGCGCTCTCGATGTTCGCGTCCTCCTTCGCCAGCGTGATGAACAGGTCGAGGCGGTTGCCCATGCACTTCTTGACCAGGCGATGCAGCCCCGTCAGCCGCACGAACAGGAACCGCTGCGGGAACGCGAAGTACTCCTGGAGAAGGCGATATCCGTGGAAGGCCCGGTGCGGATACGGCAGCAGCGCCTCGGTGTCCTCGTACCCAATCCGCCGGATCATCGCCCTTGGGCCGCCCGGCCCGGGCGGGTTGCCCGCCGGCTGGCCCGTCACCGGGTCCATCACCTCGACCCACGCCGGGGGCTTGCCCGGCGGGCGCCCCACGATCGCCGTCGCGTGCGCCAGCAGCTGCTCGTACATCCGCATGGGCGTCTGGTCCCCACCCGTGAGAAACAGGTCCAGCGTGTCCATCTCCGTCTGCGCGAAGTTCAGCCCCGCGGTGCACTTAAGCGCGAGCCGGATCGCCGCCCGCGGCATCTGCGTGCCCGGCAGGTTCCGGGGCAGGTCCAGCGTCCCCAGGTCTCGCGAGTGGTACCCCGCCTCGATCAACTCCACCGGCCACAGCGTCACGTCATGGGCCGTCGTGTAATAGCAGGGCGTGTTCTCGCCCTTCCCGATGTTCGACCGCATGGGCGTCCCGCGCGGCACGGGGTATCCGCTCGCCAGCCCGTTGTCGTCAAGGTCGGGCTTGATCGCCACCACCGCCATCGAGGGGATCGGCGCCAGGTACTGCGGGAACACGCTCTCGAGCACGTGCTGCGTGAACCGCGGGAACTCCGCGTCCAGCTTCACCTGCACCCGGGCCGCCAGGTACGCGAAGCCCTCCAGCAACCGCTCCACATACGGATCGGCGCACTCCATCTTGGAGAGGCCCAGCCGCCCGGCGATCTTGGGGAACTCCTCGGCGAACTCCCCCGCGTTCTCGCGCAGGTGGCGCAGCTCGCGCTCGTAGTACCGCTTGAGACGGTTATCCACGCTGCCCCTCCTGCATCACCGCCCGGCCCGTCTCCAGGTCCAGGCTCGTCCGCAGGAACACCGCCTCCGGGATCGGGTTGGCGAACATGTCCGCCTCGATCTCGAGCGCCAGCGAGGTCTGCCCCGCCTTGTCCTTCTCGCCCTTGGAGACACGCACCCGCGTCGCTCCGGGGATCAGCCTGGGCTCGAATCGCTCGATGCAGTCGCGCACCATCCGCTCGATGTCCTCCTCCGGCAGCGACGCGATCGACACGCCGCACATGTCGGGCATCCCGAAGTTCAGCACCGACGAGCGAATCGCCGGGTAGTCGTCGAACTCCCCCGTGTTGTCCTTGTTGGCCGCGTTGAACAGCCACTCGATGTCGCGCAGCACCGCGCGCCGCAGCTGCGCGACCGACATCACGCGCCGCTCGCGGCTCTCCACCTGCACGTCCGGATCGTCGTCGGTCAGACGATCCAGAAGGCAGGGCTGGAGCCTCTCGCTTTGAGTGAGGTCAGCCACCGCCGCCGGCTCCCTTGCCCTTATCGGCGGGCTTGTCGCCGGGCTTGCCGCCGGCTGGCCCGGGCATCTTCGCCGTCAGTCCACCCGACATCTGGATCGGCGGCGCGCCGCCGGACCCGAGCGGCCCACCCAGCCCCGGAATCCCGCCCGACTTGGCCATCTTCTCCAGCGCCAGGTCAGCCTGCTCCTCCTCCGTCAGCGGCCCGCCAAACCGCAGCGACCGCACCGCCAGCAACGGGTACTCCCCCGCATCGGTCATCAGCGTCCGCAGCCCCAGGCCGATCGACCCGCCCGCGCCGTCGTCGGCCCAATCGGTCTTGCGGGCCAGTTGCACCAGCCCGTCCGCGCTCGACTCGGAGCCGGGGTATCGCGAGAACAGCAGCCCAACCATCGACCCACCGTTTGTCCATGTGAAACTGACCGGCAGCCATACCACATCCCGCAGGTCGCTGGGCGCCTCAATCGTCATCAGTCGAATCCGGTGCATCGGGATCCAGTAGTACTTGCCCTGGATCACCGCCTCGATCATCGGCCCCAGGCGCGAGTCGGCATCGGCGGCCCACTCGAACGCCTCCTCCTTCTCCTTGCTCTTGCCCTCACCCGTCGGCTCGGCGATCGTGATCGCCCCCGCGATGCCCGGGGCCGCCTCGAGCGCCATGGCCCGCATCTCGGCCGCGGCGGCCGCGTGCCCCTGCCCCGAGAGCTTGGCCGACTGCACCATCTGCCCCAGCCACTCCTCGGGCTCGCCGAACACCAGCGGCGACTTCTCGCCCTTGAAGACCGTGGCCCGCAGGGCCTCGCACTGCAACGCCTCCCGGCACACCTTGGCCATCATCTCGTTGGCCTTGTCGAGGTCCGCCGCCACGTTCAACTGGGTGAGCGCACGATCCCATCGCCCCAGCACCGCGAGCAGCTGGAACAGGAATACGCGCTCTTTGCCCGACGCGGCCGCCTTGCGGACGTGGTCCTGCAGCGCGGCGAGCGCCTCGACGGGCTTGCCCTGCTTGAGAAGTTCCTGGGCGAGCATGGGGACTCCTGGAATCGGAAGGGATTCACCGCAGAAGCGCGGAGGGCGCAGCCAGGGGACGGAGCGGAACGCCGCGCGGAATCGGCCCGCCGTCGGCTGATCGCACACAGTGTATCGGCTCGCCCGCAGCCCGCATCGGGGGAGGCGACGCCCTTTCCCCGCCGACGGTCCGCGGCGCTGCGTGCGACTTTGCGGTGCGTTCCTTCTGCATCCCGAAAAAGACGCGGGCGGGGCTGGCGCCCCGTCCGCGTTGATGTTCACGCTCTGGCCCGAGTTCAGCGGTCACGCCGGGGGGGATCAGCCGCCGGTGTTGGTCTTGAGGTCCCACCACTTGGCGTAGTTGCCCTCGACGGCGCCGGTGTTGTGGTTGGTCTGGATGTAGTTCCACTCGATCTTGGCGTAGTTGAACGAGATCTCCTCGACCGGCAGGCTCTCCTCGTCCTTCTTGTCGGCCTTCGGCTGGACGTTGGAGACCAGCACGTCGGTCATCTTGATCTCGTAGTACTTCTCCTTGTTACTCGTGGCCCGGTGCAGCTGGATCATGACCTCCGGGATGTGGTCGCCGCGGCAGCAGGCCAGCATCAGGGGCGTCGAGGCGGCGTCGAGCGCCTTGGTGATGATCATGTCCTGGTGATCGACGCGGCCAGCCGTCCGGGCGCCGCCGGTCGAGACCGAGCCCGTCGAGGTCTGCTTCAGACCATGATCGAATGAGAGGATCTCGATCCACTGCGGGTGCGCCTCGTCGGTGCTCTCGCCGGGGATGGTGGAAATCTTGAGGAAGCCATCGAAAGCCATTGTGCGACTCCTTCTTCAACCGTTGCTGGTTCAACTCTGGGTGGTCGGGGGCGACATTGCCTTCCGACGGTCAGCGGGGCGGGCCCTCCCCGCACTTGACTCACTTTCCCTCAACCCGCCGGTTTTGTGAAGAGCGATCTTTCAGGCCGCTCCGCACTCCCCGTCCGGGAAGCGACTGACTTGCAACCGTTTACAAGCGTCAGTCTGCCATCCAATCCGCAGTTTTTCCGCCAGGGGGCCATGCCGGCGCCTCTGTCTCACGAACCAGACCCGAACAACAACGCCCCGACACCTTCAGCGGAAATATGGAACTACTTCTTCTGCGACGGCAGCTTGGAGACCAGCCGCAGCGATGCGGTCAAACCCTCGAGCTGGAAGTGCGGGCGGAGGTAGAACTTCGCGCTGTAGTAGCCGGGATTGCCGGGCACCTCGTCCACCTTGACCTCGGCCGCCGCCAGCGGAAACCTGGCCTTCATCTCCTCCGACGCATTGGGATCCAAGGTCACATACTGGCTGATCCACTTCTGGAGCCACTTCTGCATGTCCTCGCGCTCCTTGAAGCCGCCGATCTTGTCGCGGACCATGCACTTGAGGAAGTGCGCGAATCGGCACGTTGCGAACAGGTAGGGCAGGCGCGCTGAGAGATTGGCGTTGGCCGTCGCGTCCGGATCGTCGTACTCCGCCGGCTTTTGCAGGCTCTGGGCACCCACGAAGCAGGCGTAGTCGGTGTTCTTCCAGTGTGAGAGCGGCATCATGCCGTTCTTGGCCAGCTCGGCCTCGCGGCGGTCGGTGATGGCGATCTCGGTGGGGCACTTCATGTCCACGCCGCCGTCGTCGGTCGGGAAGGTATGCACCGGCAGGTTCTGCACGACGCCGCCCGACTCCACGCCGCGGATGCGGCTGCACCACCCGTAGAGCTTGAAGGACCGCGTGATGTTGGTGGCCATCGCATACGCGGCGTTGGCCCAGGTGTACTTCGAGTGGTCCGCGCCCTCGGTGTCCTCCTCGAACGCGAAGTCCTCGACCGGGTTGGTCTTGGCGCCATAGGGCATGCGGGCCAGGAAGCGGGGCATGGCCAGGCCCAGGTAGCGGGCGTCGTCGCTCTCGCGCAGGGATCGCCAGGCCGCGTACTCGGCGGTCTGGAAGATCTTGGTCAGGTCGCGCGGGTCGGCGAGCTTGGTCCACGAGTCCATGTTCAGCAGGGTCGGGTTGGCGCCGGTGATGAACGGCGCGTGGGCCGCCGCCGCCACCTGCGACATCGAGCGCAGCAGCGCCACGTCCGGCGGGGAGTGGTCGAAGTGATAGTCGCCCATGAGGCAGCCGTAGGGCGTGCCGCCGGGCGTGCCGAACTCGGCCTCGTAGATCTGCTTGAAGATCGGGCTCTGGTCCCAGGCGGTTCCCTCGAACTTCTGGAGGGTCTTGGCCAGGTCTTTCTTGGAGATGTTCAGAACGCGGATCTTGAGGCCCTCGTCCGTCTCGGTGTTGTTGACCAGGTACGAGAGCCCGCGCCACGAGGCCTCCAGCTGCTGGAAGTCCGGGTGGTGCATGATCGTGTTGAGCTGCTCGGTCAGGCGACGGTCGATCTCGGCGATCATGCTCTTGATCGTCTTGATCGCGTCGTCGGAGATCAGCGCGGTTTCGGAGAGCGCGGTCGCCGCCAGCGTCTGCACGCCGGTCAGGATCGCCTCTTTGGTCCGGTCGTTCTGCGGCTTGAACTCCTTGTTCAGGAGCTTCTCGAACTCGCCCAGTTCCACGCTCTGGGCGCCAGCCGCCGCTTGTCCCTGTGCTTCGGGGTTTGCCATCGGTTCAGCCCTCCTGCTTCTTGCCGGCGGTGAGTGCGTTGAGCAACGTCGGGTCCTTCAGGGCCTTGGCGATCAACTCCTCCGCGCCCGACTTGCCGTCCATGTACGAGATCAGGTTGTCCAGCTGCGTCCGCGCCTGCAGCAGCTTGTTCAGAGAGTCCACCTTCTTCGCCACCGCCGCCGGGCTGAAGTCGTCCATGCTCTCGAACGTCACGTCCACCGCCATGTTCCCCTCGCCGGTCAGCGTGTTGGGAACCTGGAACGCGACGCGCGGCTTGGCCGCCTTCATCCGGTCGTCGAAGTTGTCCGCGTCGATCTCCAGGAACTTGCGGTCCGCGACCGGCGCCAACGCCTCGGCTGGCTTGCCCGAGAGGTCCGCCATCACGCCCATGATGAACGGCAGATTGATCTTCTTCTGCGCCCCGTACACCTCCAGGTCGTACTCGATGTGCACCCGCGGGATCCGGTTGCGCCCGATGAACTTTTGACTGCTACCCGCGGCCATCGCGGCTCCTTTCCAATCTATATCCCCCGCGCCACGCAGGCCCCGACCACGCCGGGACACTCCGCGCCGGGCGCCCGACCCCCACTCCACGCGGGAACCCGGGCCCAGACACGCCGGGCTCCATCACCCGGCTCGACGACAAGATACCGCGTTCCGACTCCACCCGCCGACCGACTACGACCGTCATCCGATCTTCGCTTGGCCTTCGCCAAGCTCCCAACTCGGGAGACCCGGGCTCCCCAGCGTGCTCCCGATTCCAAGACGGGGCACCAGCCCACGCCCCAATCCACAAATCGCCCCAAGGGGGGTCACTTACGTCTTCTTGACCTCCGCCCCCGTGATCTTCGACAGCGTCGGAATCGCCTCGGGCGTCATGTCCTGGATGATCTCGAAGAATCCCATCGACACCAGCCGCTTGGCCCGGTTGACCAGCAACGGCACCGGGCTGCTGGGCTCGTTCTTCACATAATACTGGACAACCTTGTCCAGCGCCAAGAGCACGTCCTGCCGCGAACGCACCTCCCCGGCGATCGGAGCCGGCGCGGCCGCCCCCCCACCGCCGGCCGCCGGGGCACCCCCCGC
>CAZHKB010000033.1:0-15130 GCA_964533405.1 uncultured Phycisphaeraceae bacterium
ATCTGGCCGTGCTGAACGAGTATGGGGCGCGGCGCGTGGCGGGGGCGGGCGCGCTGGGGGCGGCGTCGATGGTGACACCTCCGAGTGAGTTCATGGGGCGGGTCTATGAGTCGATGGGCGTGCCGCGGGCGCGGATTCGGCGTGTTCGCCTCGGGCAGCCGCACTTTGACCAGATCAACCGGCGGGCACGGCGTTCGCCGCTGTACGACGTGAGGGCGTGGTCGCCGGACGATGCCCGTCCGGTGCGTTTCGGATTTTTCGGCACGACGCGGCCCAACAAGGGTGTCGCGGTGTTGGCCAGCGCGATCCCGCTGCTGAGCGATGAGGTGCGTCGGCGCTGCCAGTTCGTGATCCGGGCGGCGGGCGAGACGTGGCCCCTGCGCAAGGTGCTGTCGAAGTACCCGGAGGTGTCGTTCCAGGGGCCTTATGACCCGCTGTCGCTGATCGCGGCGGGCGGGGATTATGACGTGGGGGTGCTGCCGTTCGTGTGGTTTGAGAACTCTCCGCTGGTGCTTCTGGAGCACCTGCACGCGGGCAAGTTCGTGCTGGCGTCGAGGCTTGGCGGCCCGCCGGAGTGGGTGCATGGGCCAGGCGAGCGTGGGGCGGGGAGCCTGGGCAACGGGCTGATGTTCGCGGGTGGGCACGCGGACGCGCTGGCTGGGTGCATGGAGCGGATCGTGTCGGGGGAGGTGGTGTTGCCTTCGCCGCGGGAGATTCATGGGAGCAGCGAGTTGTGGTCGTATCCGGGGCATGTGGGAGAGGTTGAGGGGATTTACGCGGAGTTGGTTGGTGGGGGAGCGGCGGCGCCGGCTCGCGTGGCGGAGGTCAAAGCGGGCGCGAACGCGGAGGTTGGGGCGTCGCGCTCGGCTTGATCGATCCCTGGTGCCTCGCCAGCCCGCCGGATTACCTACCCTCTCCCGCACCGCCACCGGGAACCGCCCGGCGGGGGATGCGAACGGTGGATCGAGCGCGGCCCCGCTTCCGCGCCAGCGTGACGCCCGGGCACACCGCCCGGGCGACAACCGCTGATCCACCCGGTCGTGAGGGTTCTGGCCGCAAGGCCGGACGCTCGGGACCACGCCCGCCGGGCGAGCAAGGGGATCGAGCGATGGAACTGAACGTGACGCACCGCCTATGGACCTGGGGCCGGGGGCTGGCCGCTTTGATCGGCGTGGGCGTTGTTGTTGGCGTGGCTGGGGGGACGGGGAGCGTGTGGGCGCGTAGTCAGCCGGGCATCGGGTCAGGCTCGACGGCGGGCTCGACCGCCAGTGCGGGCGGCGACCAGCCCCCGTGGCACATGGCGGAATATGAGGCGGTGTCTCGCCCCAGTGATGTCCGCGAGTTGGCCTTTGGCATCCGCGGGCGGATCGCCGAGTTGCTCGTGGCTCCTGGTCAACTGGTGAGTGCGGGTGACGAGATCATCCGGATGGACGACCAGGTGCAGCGCAGCACGGTGGCGCTGGCGGAGTTGCAGGCTGGCAGCCGGACGGCGTTGGAGACGGCCGAAGCGACGGTCGCGTTCTATACCAACGATCTGACGAATGTCCGCGAGGCTCTGGCGAGCGGGGCATCGAGCGATCGTGAGTTGTGGGAGGGGGAGTACCGGCTGCGCGTGGCCGAGCTGGAGATCGCCACGGCCCACAGGGAACTGGAAGAGGCGGCGATCGTGCTGCAGCGCGAGCGGGACAGGCTGGCGGAGATGACTGTCCACAGCCCCATCGACGGGGTCGTGGTGGATGTACACAAGCGGGGGGGCGAGGCGGTGGACGAGCAGGCGACGGTGGTGACGGTCATCCAGATCGACCCGCTGTGGATTGACGTGAACATGTCGACGCGCGATGCGTTGCGGCTGCGGCGAGGCCAGAAGGCCCAGATCACCTGGCAGGACATCGACCGCGGGCAGGGGATGAGCGGTCAGGTGATCTTCATTTCTCCGGCGGGGCACGCCGGGGCGAGGCAGATCATGGTCCGGCTGGAGGTGGCGAATCCCGAGGGGTTGCCAGCGGGGCTGCACGCGACCGTGCAGTTCATGCCGCCGCAGACGGATGGGGCGGACGCGGGAGCCATGCGGCTGCCCGGCTTCCAGCCCTCGCATGTGCCGACGACGCGGCCCGCCACCGACCGGCTCGGACGCGAGAGCGGGGCGGCATCGGGCTAAGATCATCCCCTGCGGGTCCGAGCCATCCGGACCCGGGCCCCCCGCGGGAGCGGGGGGCTGAGCGGGCGCGATCGCCCGAAGGGGCACATGATGACGGACGCGCGCCGCATCGCAACCCCCGGCTCCCGGCGGGGGCTCGAAACGGTGCTTGGCAAAAAACTCACTCCGGGCCTGAGGCCGGAACAACCACGCCGGACCCCATAGGGCCGGTCAGATTCAGAAAGGTCGATGCCATGGCGGACTCTCCCGAACAGCGTCAGGTGCAGATGCGGATTGACGAGTCGAAGATGCACACGTCGTACGCCAACACCATCCGCACGTCGAACACGAACGACGAGGTGGTGATGGACTTCGGGCTGAACATCCCGATGCAGGGCCAGGACAACCAGATGATCCTGAACTTCGCCGTGGGCTCCCGCGTGGTGATGAACTGGGCCGGCGCCAAGCGTCTGGCCATCAGCCTGGGGCAGATGATCCGCCAGTACGAGGAGCGCAACGGCGAGATCGCGCTCAATCGCGGGGCGGCCCCCGGCGGCCCGCGCCTGGCGAACACGACCGACTGATTGCTCATCGTCAACGATGACGCGGCGGCCGCCGTGACCGGCGGTCGCCGCTTTGCCGGAGTTTGCGGTCCTTGGGCTCGACTTGCTCCGCGCCGGGAGTCGTCGGGCGAGAGGCGGGCGGCGCGGGGGAGGCCCGTGTCCGTCGAGTCCAACGAGCGTGGCCGGTCGGAGCCGCGGCCACGGCACGCCACCAACGAATGAGCCCAGCCCCCTCCACCCCGTCCGCGCTGACCACGACCAAGGGCGGGTCCGCTTCGGCGTCGGACACCCGGAACGAGGCGAACACCACACCTGGCGCGACCGGCGGGGCGACGGGGGCCGCGACCGGTGGGGCCGCGACCGGCGGGGCCGACCCCGGTGGCGAACTCCGCGCGTTCCTTCTGCAACTGCTCGCCCTGCAGGTCCGACTTGTGGGAGGGGTCGCGGGCGCGGTGTACCTTCTGGGAGGCTCGGGCCGACCCGGCGGCGTGTTCGCGCGGTTCGAGACGCCCGGCAGCCGACCTGTGAACCTTGAAGGCGCGGGGGGCAAGCTCGAGAAGATTATCGAGGCCGCGTGCCGATCGGCGGCGGCTCCAGCGATCGGCGCGGGGTCGCCGGGCGTGGGGGGCGTGTCGCCCCCGGGCGTTGCAGAGATCGTCAGACTCACGGGCGGCAGCGGGCTCTATGGCGATGAGCCGGCGTTCCCGGTGCTGGCCTCGCCCCTGGTGGCGGCCGGGCGTGTCGAGGGCTGCTCGCTGGTCGTGCTTCCTGAAGTACGAGGCGGGCGTCTGCCCACCGATACCGACGATGCGCTGGCTCGCCTGGGCTTGGCGGCGGCCCAGTTCGAGGCGTACCTCTGGCGTCAGCACGCGATGGGCGAGGCGCATCAGAAGACGATGCTGCGGCAGACGCTGGAGCTGCTCGACGCCAGCCAGCAGGGGCAGAACGCGGCGGCCATGGGCGCGCTGCTGTGCCACGAACTGGCGACGCGCTTCGGCTGCACCCGCGTCTCGATCGGCCTGATCGGGCGCGGCGACCGGCTCCGGGTCGTGGCTGTCAGCGGTACCGACCAGGTCGACCGCAAGGGGGCGGCCGCCGAGTCGATCGAGTCCGCGATGGAGGAGTGCGCGGCACAGGACGTTGAGATCGCGTACCCCGCGCCGCGCGACCCCGCGCCCGCCGACCGGCGTGTCGTGCGAGCCCACGACGCGCACTCCAAGAAGTTCGGCCCGGCCGCGATGGTCAGCCTGCCGCTTCGGGTCGAGGGCGACCTGGTCGGGGTCGTGCTGCTGGAGCGCGACGCGGGCGATCCCTTCCCCGCCGGCTCGCTGCCCTTGCTGCGGCTGGTTGCGGAGTTCATTGGCCCCGGACTGTGGACGCGGCGTCTGGCCGATCGCGGCATCGTGACCGTGACCAGGGACCGCACGAAAGCGCTCGGGTCCGCGCTCGTCGGGCCACGCCACACCGGGTCGAAACTGGCGGTGCTGGCGCTGCTGGGCTCGCTCGCGGCGGCCGCGCTGATTCCGATCCCATCGCGGGTTGTCGCGGAGGGCACGATTGAGGCCGCCGCACGCCGGACGATCATGCCGCCGTTCACGGGCTATCTCGGGCAGGTGGAGGTCCGCCCCGGCGACTCGGTGACGACGGGCATGTTGCTGGCCCAGATGGACACGCAGGCTCTGGAGCTGGATCGTGATGAGGCACGGGCCCGGCGGCAGGCGATCGGGAGCCAGCGGGATGAGGCGCTGGCGCGGCAGGAACTGGACAAGGTGCGGGCCGCGGATGCGCAGATCGCGGAGATCGACGCTCGCCTGAACCTGCTGGCGCACCAGCTGTCGCGGGCCCGCATCGTCTCGCCGATCGACGGGCGCGTCGGCCAGGGCGACCAGCGGGATTTCGTGGGCTCCCGGGTTGAGCCGACCAGCCCGCTGTTCGAGATCATCGACGAGGGGCGCATCGTCGCGCTCTCGGTCGACGAGCGCGACATCACGCGGGTGCGGGTTGGGCAAGAGGGGTGGATCGCCCCGCGGGCCCGCCCCGACCAGCGAGCGACGATCCGGGTGGAGCGGATCAACCCGGTGGCGCAGGCCGACCAGAGGTCCAACGTGTACCGCGTGGAGGCGACCATCGTGGGCGACCCGCCGGACTGGCTCCGCCCCGGCGCGACCGCGATTGCGCGGCTCGAAGACGGCTCGACCACCGCCCTGGCCCTCTTCCTCAAGCCGATCGTGGACGAGATCAGGCTGAACTGGTGGTGGTGAGTGGGGAAACGAGGCAGTAGGCAGTAGGCAGTAGGCAATCAACATCACCCGCCCGCCCGACGACGTACTCGCGGCGCGCCCGACCCCGAGGACTCAGGACCAACGACTCAGAACCCGAAGCTCGCCACTCCCGGACTGCGACCCTCCGCATGCCCCCCCCCATCGGCCCAACCTTTTCCGACGTCTGGTACCGCGTCGCTCCGCTGCGGGCTCGGTTGTCGCCGCACGCCGCCGTCACCCGCCAGCGGCACGGCCCGCACACCGCGTACATCGTCGAGGACCCCGCCACGGGCCACTACTACCGCTTCTCCGAGTCCGCGTGGTTCTTCCTGGGAATGCTCGACGGTCGGACCAGCGTGGACGAAGCGTGGTCGGCGTGCGCCGCGCAACTCGGGGATGACGCGCCCACGCAGCGCGAGTGCATCGACCTGCTGGGCAAGCTGCAGTTCTTCGGCCTGCTGATGGGCGAGCAGCCGCTGGCCGCCGACATGGTCGAGGCACGCATCGCCCAGGTCCGCCAGCAGAAGCGCACGGCCCGGGCCGGCAAGTGGTTCTTCTTCTCGATCCCGCTGCTCAACCCCGAGCCGTTCCTGTCGGCCATCCAGCACCTGCTTCGACCGCTGTTCACACGGTGGGGCATGATGGGCTGGGTTTTGCTGGTGCTCGTCGCGCTCTGGCATGTGGCCACCAGCGCCCGAGCCTTCGCCGATGAGTTCGTGGGCATCCTGGACCCGGACAACCTCTTCTGGCTCTCGGCGCTGTTCTTGGTCCTGCGCGTCGTACACGAGTTCGGGCACGCCGCGGCGTGCAAGGCGCTGGGCGGACGCTGCACCGAGGTGGGCGTGCTGCTGATCGGCATCGTGCTGCCGCTGCCCTACTGCGATGCCACCAGCGCGTGGCGGTTCCCCGAGGTGTGGCGGCGCGTCGTGGTCTCCGGGGGCGGCGTGCTGTTCGAGGGCGTGCTGGCCTCCATCGCCGCGATCATCTGGGCCCGCACCGAGTCCGGCACGCTCGCGCATACCCTGGCGTTCAACACCATCCTCATCTCGGGCGTCGCGACGCTGGTCTTCAACCTCAACCCGCTGCTGCGGTACGACGGGTACTACATCCTGTCGGACCTGACGGGCATCCCGAACCTGGCGATGCGCAGCCGCGAACTGCTCCGGTATTTGCTTGAGCGCCACGTGTTCGGGCTGCGTGGGCTGAACCCGCCCCACACCAGCGACCGGCGCGAGTTCTGGATTCTGGTGGTGTACGCCGTTCTCTCGATGCCGTATCGAGTGCTGGTGACGCTGACCGTGATCTGGGTGCTGCTGACGACGGTGCCTTGGATCGGGATTCCGCTGGCGATCATCGGGGCCACGATTGTGATCGTGCTGCCGATCCTGGGCGGCATCGGGCACCTGCTCACGTCGCCGCGCCTGATGGGCCGACGCACGCGAGCCCTGACGATCTCCGCGGGCGCGCTGGCGGTGGGCGCGGTGGGCCTGGCGGTTGTGCCCGCGCCCGCGGGCGTATATGCCGTCGGCACCATGGAGCCCGCGGTCCGCGTGCCGGTCCGCACACTTGAGCAGGGCCGCGTCATCGCCACGCACGCCCAGCCCGGCCAGATGATCCGGGCGGGGGAGCCGATCCTGACGCTGGAAAGCCCGGAGCTGGTGGCCCAGCTGGCAAGGACGCGGGCGCAACTGAGCGCCGCCGCGGGCGAGCTTGACGCCGCGATGGAGCACGACCCCGCCAGCGCGGAAGTCACCCGTCGGCGGCTCGAGTACCTCGCGCTGGAACTGGCTCGCCTGCAGCAGCAGGAGCGCGACCTGGTCGTCCGCGCCTCGGCAGACGGGCGGCTGATCACCTCCGCGGAGATTGGTCGCACGCTCGACAACGTACTGGGGCGCCTGCTCTCGCGCGGCACGCTGCTGGCGATCATCGCATCGGACGACCTGGTCGTTCAGGCCTCGGTCTCCGACCGCGATTTCGCCTACGCCTTCCGGGGCCAAGACCCCGCGGACACCCCCGCCGGCATCCGCATCCGTGGGTTGGCCGGCGATCTCATCCCCGCGCGGGTCGCGCGGGTCGATGCGGCTGCATCACGCTCCCTGGCCAGCCGGTCGCTGGGGGCCGACGTGGGAGGCGAGATCCTGCTCGACCCCACCGACCCGGATGGCCGGCGCACCCTCGAATCGCAGTTCATCGTGGAACTGAGCCCGGAGCGGGTGCCGCCGGGCGTGCTGCCGGGTTTGCGGGTCCGGATCCGCTTCGACGCGGGCGATGAGCCGCTGCTGTCGCAGTGGTGGCGCCTGCTTCGCCAGCGCATCACCGACCGGATGGGGGTCTAGCCATGAGCGCGTTCGGCGCGTTCCACGCCCCGCTGCCCGGCTCGGCTGAGGTCGAGTCGATCGCTCGCCCCACGCGGGCGACGGCCATCGGCGGGCCCGGCGGCGGAGACGACGCCGCCACGCAGCGCCTGTGGCCCTCGCTGTCTCGCCCCAACCGGCGCCAGCAACCGGTCAAGGGCCTCGACGCGCTGGGCGAGTTCGTGCGGGGCTCGTGGGCACGCCGGCGGGCGTCTGGGGCGGATCGTCGGCGGGCCGAGCGGATCGTCGGAGCCGCGACGGTTCACAAGCAACTGGGCGAGCGGGCGTTCGATGAGCGGGTCGAAGAAGCTCGCGACTGCCTGGGCGTCGCCCCTTACGAGCCCGCGCTGATCGATCGCGCCCTCGCGTTGGCCCACGAGGGCGTGCGCCGCGAGATCGGGTTCTGCCTGTTCGTCGAGCAGGTGATGGGGGCGGTCGCCATGTACGCAGGGCGCTGCGCCGAGATGGCCACGGGCGAGGGCAAGACGGTGACGGCCATCCTGCCCGCCTCGCTGCTCGCGTGGCAACGCCGGGGCGTTCACGTCCTGACGGTCAACGACTATCTTGCGGCCCGCGACGCGCAGATCACGGGACCGGCCTACAAGCGTCTGGGTGTCAGCGTGGGCTCGATCGTGGAGGCGACCAAGGACGGCGAGCGCCGGGCGATCTACGAGCGCGACATCACCTACTCGGCCGACAAGCAGGTGATCTTCGATTTCCTGCGGGACCGGCTGAAGAGCCCGATCGAGCCGCGACTGGCGTCGGTGATCCTCGAACAGCTCGCCGCCGGGGATGAGAGGGGGTGGTCGGGGCAAGTGGTGCAGCGGGGGCTGTATGCCGCGGTCGTTGACGAGGCCGACAGCGTGTTGATCGATGAGGCGGTGACACCCGCGATCATCGGGGCGGATTCGGGCAATGAGGATGAGGGCGCGGTGGTTCATTATCGCGTTGCGGCCGAGATCGCCCGGACCATGACCGCCCGCGAGGACTTTGAGGTGGATGCGCGTCTGCATCGGGTCCGGCTCACCGCGAAGGGGCGCGAGAGGCTCGACGCGCGGGCCCCGGAGTTCCCGGCGTTCTGGAGCGGGCCGCGGCGGCGCGAGGAACTGCTCGTCCAGGCGCTCTCGGCCATCTGGCTGTACACGCTGGGCGACGACTACATCATCCAGGAGGGCGAGGTCGTGATCGTCGACCGCTCGACCGGGCGTGTGCTCAAGGGCCGCAAGTGGCAACTGGGCGTACACCAGTCGGTCGAGGCCAAGGAAGGGGTCACGATCTCGCAGGACCGCTCGACCACGGCACGATCGTCCTATCAGCGGTTTTTCCAGCGGTACCACCGCCTGTGCGGGATGACGGGCACGGGCTGGGAGGTCGGCGCGGAACTCTGGCGGGATTACCGCCTCTCGGTCGTGCGCATCCCGACGCACCGCCCGGTGATTCGCAAGCACAAGGCCGATCGGATCTTTTCGAGCGAGTCCCGCAAGTTCGAGGCGGTGGCCGATCAGGCCGAGAGGTTCCACGCGACCGGCCGCCCCGTGCTGATCGGCACGCGCAGCGTCGAGTCTTCCGAGCGGCTGGGCGCGCTGCTGGCCGAGCGTGGCGTCGAGTGCCGCATCCTGAACGCCACGCGCGAGAAGGAAGAGGCGGCGATCGTCGCCCGGGCCGGGACGCTCCGCGCCGTCACGGTCGCCACCAACATGGCAGGGCGCGGGACCGACATCAAGCTCGAGGACGACACCCGCGGGCTGGGCGGCCTGGTCGTCATGGCCACCGAGCGCCACGATGAGTCTCGCGTGGACCGCCAGTTGTTCGGGCGTTCGGGGCGCCAGGGCGACCCCGGCCTGGCCCAGGCGTTCGTCAGCCTGGACGACGCGGTGATCAAGCGTCACGGCCTCCCGCCGCTGGTGTACCTCTGCCGTCGCACGCACGGTCCGATTCGAGCGTGGATCGGGCGTGCGTTGTGGTCGCAGTCGCAATGGGCCGCGGGGCGGAAGGCCGCCGTCATCCGCGCCGAGGTCGCCCGGGCCGAGGCGTGGCACGAGATGGCGATGCACCACAGAACGCGGTGACGCGGATCTGAGCCTGAACGCGGCAACGCCGGTATCCGGGGGTTTGGCTTCGCTCAAGCCCCGGCGCTGGCTCAGAGCCCTTCGGGCCACCGGATATTCACCGCATTGGTTGACTGGGCACCGGCCGCTCGCTACGGCGCCGCCAGCGCCCGCGCCACATCCACTCCCGCTCCCTCGCGCGTCACCACCAGCCACCGGCGTCGCTCGCGCTGCACGACCCGCCACTCGACGCGGTTATATCCCGTGTCCGCGAGCGCGTTCACCCGTGCTCGCCCGCCACCCGTGGGCGCGTCGAACGCGATCTCATCGCACACCGGCTCAATCACCACACCCAGCAGTCGCATGACCATGGCCTCATCCGCCCGCGCCCCCAGGCGGACCATCACAAACCAATCGCCCCCAGACTGCCCCACCACGATCGGCCCCTCGAGCGCGCGGAAGACGCTCCGCAGCTTCTGCCCGTTCCGCCGATCCCACGACCCGAGCCTGGCATCAAAGGGCGAACGGTCCAGCGGCTCCAGCAGCGCGCGATGGCACGCCAGGCACGCCTCGACCCATGCCGACCACTGCGGCTGGATCGCCACGCCGACACCCGCCGCCGCCGCCACTCCCGCGGAGGGCGAGAGCACCACCCGCTCCGCCCGATCCACCGCCCACGATCGGTACGACACGACCATCTCGACCCGCTCGCCGACCTCGAACACCACACCCCGCGCGTTGGCCAACCCCAACTCGTGCAGCGCCTCGTTGATCCGCTGATCGGCGAAGCGGTCCGGATGCCGCGAGCGCAACTCGTTCAGGTTCCACCCAAGGACGGCCCGGCACGACCCGTCCGCGTCCGCCACGTTCCACCACGACAACTCGGGCGCGGCTTCCGGCGTCTCGACATCGATCTCTCCGACAATCGCCTCCGCCAGATTTTCGGCGATCGCGACCAGCATGTCGGGCTGAGAATCCACGGCACGCGTGGCACGCCACAGCCAAGTTGGAGAACTTCCAGCCAGGCGCGCCGAGGGCGCACGACCGGCGGCGGGCGTTTCAACGCTTGGGGCAGGGCCCTTTCTGGGGTTGTCGTTCGAAGAGTGAGCGGAACCTTCGTCCGCCCTCCGGGCGGAAATCTCAAGCCACTCCACCCAGGGGCTGAAGCCCCTGGCTACGACCGCGCGCCCTCGGGGCGAAGACGCTTCCGCGCGCCCGTGCGGGGGAGACACCGCGAGGCACACCACAGCGATCAACGCCGCCGCCGTCATCACGCACTGGCCCATGGACAATGGTAGTGGCCCGCTCCAACATGCAGCGTCCCCGCAGCAACGCCGCGCCCGGGCCATTCCTACGCATCGCCGAGATTCGCGCAAGTTGTGCCAGCGGCCACGGCGTTGAGCGGCTGGCGCGACGGGCGTGGTATCGAGGATCGGTACCGGGCGTGCAAGGCCACGCCCGGTGGCACGCCCGAGCTTCGGCGCGGATCGGTCTTGCGCCCTCCCCGCACGTTCTCCGCGGCCTGGGCGTGCCCGTCCGCAGACTCAGCGTTCCGCGCTCTGCGCCGCTGGGCCTGCCCGCCTCTCCGCTGTTCGCCCTCGCACAGCCAGCCCCCGCCCCTCGCATCCCGGTACCATCGCCGACCCAATGGACCCCCCGCGCCGCATCCTGCTCATCCGCCCCAGCGCGCTGGGCGATGTCTGCCGCTCGGTTCCGATCCTTGCCACGCTCCGCGCGGCCTACTCGCACGCCCAGATCGACTGGCTCGTGCAGGACACATTCGCTCCGGCGATCGAGTGCCACTCCGCGCTCTCCGGCGTTGTCGCGTTTCCGCGCCGCCGTCTCGCCCGGGCCTTTACACCCGCGGGCCTGGCCGACTTCTTCGACTGGTCCGCGTGCCTCTCCGACCCCAACTACGACCTGGTGATCGACGCGCAAGGGCTGGCGCGCTCCGGTCTCTTGGCGGCCATGACCGGCGCCACCACCCGCCTTGGCTACGCCAACGCCCAGGAAGCCGCGGCCGTCTTCTACACCCACCGCGTCCGCGTGCCGCGCTCGATGCACGCCGTCGACCGCATGGTCACGCTGGTCTGCGAGGGCCTGGGCATCCCCGGCGTGCCGGACATGCGCCTGCACGCCGACCCCTGCCTCCTGCTCCGCCTCCCGCGCGGCCCCGAACTGGTCGCAACCCCCTTCATCGTCCTGGCCCCCACCAGCCGCTGGCCCGCCAAACGCTGGCCCGCGGATCGCTTCGCCTCGCTCGCACGCCACCTGCTCGACCTGCCCTCCGCCGGCGCCCCACTCATCGCCCTGATCGGCGCCCCGTCCGAGCGCGACCAATGCGCCCCGCTGCTCGAACTCGCCTCCCGCGAGCCGCGCGTGGTCGACCTGATCGGCGCGACCTCCGTCGCCTCGCTCATGTCGCTGATCCAGCGTGCGGCCCTGGTGGTCGCCAACGACTCCGCGCCGCTGCACATGGCCGTCGGCTTTGATCGACCGATCGTCGCCCTCTTCGGCCCCACCGATATCAGCCGCGTCGGCCCCTACCAACGCGGCCGCGACGTTCTCCAGCACCTGCTCCCTGGCGACACCCTCGACCATAAGCTCGACGACAATGTCGGACTCATGCACCGCATCGGCGTTGACGAGGTGCTTGCCGCGTGCCGCTCGCGTGTGGCGTGGCCGCGGCTGTGAGCGACCTGGCCGACTCACGGGTCGCACCCCACAAGCCCTCCCTCACCCCGCGCGGACTCCGACCCTCGAACCGGTCGCACGCGACTCCGCACCACCCAAACACCTCGCACACCGAGCGTGGTCGCTCAACGCCGCGACCACGCCACACTCTTCGGCCGGTGCGCCCCGTTCACCCCGCCTTCCGCCGCTTGGCATCTTCCTTCGCCCCACCCTTCTCCCGCACCATTGCCTCCGGAGGCGCAGGCTGCTCAACCTGCTCCTCTGCCTCCTCATCCTCTTCCACCTCGACGTACTCGTACTCATACTCGTACTCGTCGTCGTCGGCCTCCTCTGAATCTTCCTCGCCCTCCGCCTCATCCACCTGCTCGGGCTCATCCTCACCTTCGTCATCTGCCTGAGCGACCGCCTCGTGGTCATTCTCCTCCGACTTGTCCTGGCCGCTCCCATCGATTTTCGCATCGGTCTTCGCCTGAACCTCCACACCCTCTTCACCCTCGATCTCACCGGCGTGGTCCTCGCCATCCTCGCCCTCGGCGGGCTCGGCGCGCTCCTCCGGGTCGTCCTCCTCCGCAACCGCCGCGGCGATCCGACCGCCCGACATCGCCTCCGTCCGCGCCACACTCATCACCTCACCCGCTCGATCCGCGCGCACCGCCCTGCCCGCCTGCTTCCCCTCGGCGTCCCTTCGTGTCTGCCCCGCGACCTCCGCATTCGTCTTGCTCTTCGCCTCGGCCGTCTCCCCCGGCACATCAAACGGCGGCGCCTCCGGGCCCCGACGCCCCGGCGGCCGCGGCTCATCATCCTCCGCATCCAGCTCCATCCGCTCACTCTCGCCGCCAGCCCTGCCGCCAATCAAAGGCCCGGCCCCATCGGCCGACACGCCACCCATGTCCAGATCGACCTCGCCACCCAGCGCCTTGCCGCCCAACTGGCGATCCCCGACCGCGTCCATGTCATCGAGGTCGGTGGCCGCGCCGCGAGCGTCCACGCGCTCGCCGCCGCTTCCGCTCCCGCCATCAAACAGGCTGTTGGTGATCCCCAGCCGCTTGGCCTCCGCTTCGGCCAGCCGCTTCATCGTCTCCCAGTCCTCGAGCGTGATGACCACTTCACGGGCCACCGAGCCCTTGTGCTCGCCGATGATGCCCGCGATCCCCATCAGATCAATGAGCCGGCTCGCCCGCGTATAGCCGATCGCGAGCCTCCGCTGCAGGAGCGACACCGACCCACGCTTGCTCTCCAGCACGATCTCGACCGCCCGATCGAACATCGGGTCTTCCTGGGCCGCCGCCAGGCTCGCGCTCGAGTTGTTCTTGCTCTCGACGATCCGCTCCTCGTCGGCGTCACCCGTCCGCAGCTGAATGAGCTGCCGCTCGAACGTCGGCGTCGCCACATCGCGCATGAACCGCACAACCCGCCTGATCTCCTTGTCGTCCACCAGCGTGCCCTGAGCCCGCACCAGCTTGCTCGTCCGCGGCGACAGGAACAGCATGTCGCCCTGGCCCAGCAGCAGCTCCCCACCCTTCTGATCCAGCACGATCCGCGAGTCCATGCCGCTGGCCACCTTGAACGCGATCCGGCATGGCATGTTGCTCTTGATCAGCCCCGTCACCACGTTGGCCTGCGGCCTCTGGGTCGCCAGGATCATGTGGATCCCCACCGCCCGCGCCTTCTGCGCAATTCGGATGATCGACCCCTCAACCTCCTTGTTGGTCATCATCAGGTCGGCGAGCTCATCGATCACAAACACCATGTACGGCAGCTTCCGGGGGATCAGCGCCTCCTCGCGCTCCGTCGCCGGCTTGAAGGCGTCGCGCAGCTCGTCCCACGACATCTCGTTGTACGCCGCGATGTCACGGCACCCGGCCTCCGCCAGCAGCTCGTAGCGCTCGTCCATCTTGCGGCACGCCCACTCCAGGATCGCCGCGGCCTTGGCCATCTCCGTCACCACCGGGCACATCAGGTGCGGGATGTCCTTGAACTGGCTCATCTCCACCATCTTCGGGTCCACCAGCACCAGCTTCAGCTCGCTGGGCTTCCGGGTGTACAGGAACGAGATGATGATCGTGTTCATGCACACGCTCTTGCCCGAGCCCGTCGTGCCCGCGATCAGCATGTGCGGCATCGTGGTCAGGTCGCCGATGAGCGGCTCGCCCGACGCATCCTTGCCCAGGAACATCGGCAGTTTCATGTCGCTGTACCGCTCGGTGTTGCTCATCAGCTCCTTGAGCCGCACCCGCTCCTTGGTGGGGTTGGGAACCTCGACCCCCACCGTGTCGCGCCCCGGAATGTTTGGAACAATCCGAATATTGACGGCCTTGAGCGCCCGCGCAATATCACTCGCCACCGCGCTCAGCTGCGCCACCTTTGTCCCCGGCGCCATCCGGACGTGGTACAGCGTGATCACCGGCCCGCTCTCGATATCCGTCACCTCGCCGTTGATCCGGTACTGCTGCAGCGCACTCTCGAGGGCCTGGGCCTGCTCTCGGACCAGTGACTCCAGTCGGCTGGAGAAGTTCTTCTCGGGCTCCTCGAGCAGGTCGAGGCCCGGGAATCGATACCCCTCCATCTCGGTCACGTTCTGAACGTCGCGCAGGTCGTCCTCGGTGGCCGCCCGCCGTTCCGTGCTGGCGAACCGCAGCGGCAACTTGGCGATCTTCTCCCGCAGCGCGGCCTCATCAAACACATGCGGCGCACCGGGCATGTCGTCGGCATCATCTTCCTCCGACTCCGCACCAACTCGCGGGCTCGCCGCCAGACCCTCGCCATCCTCCTGCGAATCCTCAACGACAACCCGCTGGCCCTTGCCCTTCAACTTGCCACGCACCGCCACCGGCCCAATGCCCTCCACCTCATCCCCTTGTGCGTTCCTCTGCGTCCCCTCCGCGACCGCTGCGTTCTGCTCATCGGGGTCAAAGGCCTCAAGCCCGCCAATCCCACCCACCCGCTCGTCGATCGGCTTGATCTTCGACACCATCTTCGACCGCCTCCCGCCCGTGCGGACGCCCGCGATGGCCGCGCGACGGCCAACGCCGCTGGCCGCGAGTCCCGCCGGGAGGTCATCCACGTCATCCGC
>CAZHKB010000034.1:0-13859 GCA_964533405.1 uncultured Phycisphaeraceae bacterium
AGTACCCGCACCAGTTCTCCGGCGGCATGCGCCAGCGCGTGATGATCGCGATGGCCCTGTCGTGTCAGCCCCGCATGTTGCTGGCCGACGAGCCGACGACCGCGCTGGACGTGACAATCCAGGCCCAGATCCTGGAGTTGCTGCGCGAGCTGCAGCGGACGCGCCAGATGGCCATCATGCTGATCACTCACGACCTGGGCGTGGTTGCGGAGAACGCCGACGTGGTGTGCGTGATGTACGCCGGGCGCGTGGTCGAGTACGCGACGGTGTACGAACTCTTCGACAACCCGCTGCACCCGTACACGCGGGGGCTGCTGGCGTCGATCCCCAAGATGCACGAGCGTCTGGATCGCCTGGTGACGATCAAGGAGATCGTGGAGGACGAGTCGCAGTTCACCCGCCTGCACGAGATCGGGCAGGACAGGTCCGTCCGCCCGTGGTGGCCCTGGCACGATGCGCCAGCGGGCACGCCGACCGACGGGCCCAGTTCGTGCCTGGTCGAGGTGAGGCCGGACCACTGGGTGGGCGTGTGGCGCACGCCGGGGATCACGCCGGGGCGTGAGCCGGACCTGTCCTATCGCGCCGACCGCTGATCCCCCTTCCCCCGATGACGGGGTTTGTGCGGTAGGCCGCCGCGTGGCGCGACCAATGCGGCCTCGCACGTCGCCTCCGAGCCATCAGAATCCCGCCAGAACAGCTCGTTCGACGCGCCGAACCCGCCCTTCGGCGTCGTTCTGCTGTGGTCGACACCCCGCACCCTCACTTCCGGGAACCCAGCCATGCGCATCCGCACGATCGCGATTCTGACCGCCACCGCCGGGCTCTGCCTTTCGATGACGAGCCTCCCCGAATCGCACGCCCAGCCGACCGCGACACGCCCGTCGCCGGGAGAGGCTCCGAGGTCTGCCACCGGTGGGACGTTCGATCTCAACTTCCCCGGCGGCACCGTGGGCGAGTACCTCGACTCAGTCACCCAAATCACGACGGTCAACATCGTCGCCCCGGAGGAGGTTCGCTCCCTGGTGATGCCCGCTGTCCGGCTCCGCGGTGTCTCGGCCGGGGCGTCGGTCGAACTGGTCAAGAACATGTTCATCGACTCGGCCTCGACGGGAGCCGTGCAGCTCGGCTTGGTTGAGGGCGAATCCACCGCGCCGATCTATGTGCTCAGCGTCGTGTTCCGGGACGGCAGGCGGTCCGATCCGGCGCCGCCCTCGGTCAACGAGATCTTCTCGGTTGGCGACGTGCTCCGACCCGCCAGCGATGAGCCGACGGACCTGCAGGTCAAGAAGATCTTCGAGATGATCGACTCGGCCATGACGCTGGCGCCCGCCGAGGTCGCGCCCGAACTGGCGTTCCACGACGACACGCAGATGCTGGTGTTCCGCGGCTCACCCGAGCAGCGCAGGCTGATCGAGTCGGTGCTGGAGCGGTACCACCAGTCGTGGCGGGCCTCGTCCGAACTGGCGAGGCAACTGCGGGAAGGGGCCGCGGCGACCCAGTTGGAGGCCCAGACCTCGGCGATCGAGGCTGATGCCGCCGAATCGAGAACCAAGCACCTGATGGATCGGGTCGCCGAGTTGCGAGAGCTTGTCGAGGCCGGCGGCGTGTCGAGCTCCGAGCTTCGCGATGCGGTCGAGGAGGCGAACCAGGCGGGTCAGCAGTCCCAGATCGCGCGGGCTCGGGCCGAGCACGCCCGGGCACAGGCGGACGTGTTTACGCGCCGCTTGACGACGCTGAACGCGAGCGATGAGTCCACACTGGTGATCTACGACTTCCGGGGCTTGGGCGCCGAGGGCGATCGCGTGGGCATCGCCTTCAAAGGCTTCCTCGACGCCGCCCGCTTCCCCCAGACCGAGATGAACGCCGACGGCGCGGGTATGGTCACCCTCCGTGCCCGCCCGGCCCTGCACGAGACCATGCACTACCTGCTCCACCACCTTCGGGCGCAGGCCGCGGCCAGCCGCCCGCCCTCGGGCACCCGGTAGACTCAACCCGGAGCGTGACCCCGCGTGATGACGCCGACGTGCCCAGTGTGCGACGTGGACCAGCCGCCCGCCCAAGCCGAGCCGATGGACGTGCCCTCGTCGCCGGTCGACGGGGGCGTTCTCCGTTCCGCGCCGAACGAGGAACGCGGGTCGGTTGTCGGTGCGACGCGCGCGGTCGATTCGGGCGATGGGGGCCCTGCGGAGGCGCGGGGTGCCAGCCCGCAAACGCATCGCCTTTGCGCCGCCATCGCCCAGGGCGACCGCGGGGCGTTCGCCGTGTTCTACCAGGCGTGGTTCGACCGCTGCTACGCGATGGCCCGCTCGCTCACACGCCGCGATGAGTCGTTCTGCCTCGACGTGGTGCAGAACACGATGCTGCGGGTGGTGCGGTCGATCCGGGCCATGGAGTCCGAGGGCGGGCTGTTGCGGTGGATGGTGCGGGCGGTCCATTCGAGCGCGGTGGACATGCTGCGCAGCGAGGCCCGGGCACGCCGACGCGACCGCGTGGCCGCCCGCTTCGAAGCCCCGAACGGCGCCGCCACAGGCAGCGATGCGCACACGACCGAGTGGCTGACCGCGGCCCTCGCCAAGCTGGATGATCAGCAGCGCGACATGCTCCGGCTCCGCTTCGCCGGCGGCGGCACGCTCGACGCGGTCGGGCAGGCCGTCGGCTCGACCGGAGATGCCGCTCACGGGCGTCTACGGCGCGTGCTGGCGCGGCTGCGACGATCGGCCAACCCGCCCTGAAGTGGGCACCGATGTCCGATTCCCAGTTGATGAGTACACGGTTTCGATGTTCGCCCCGAGTTGATCGTCAGGATGCGTGCCATGAACCACGACCCCTTGAACAGCCTCGACGCCCGCCTCAGCCCGGCTGGCGAGACTCGCAAGCAGGCGATGCTCGCCAACCTCCAGCGAGAAGTGACCGGGCGCGGGCGGCGGCGTCGCGTCGCCCGGGCGGTGATCGTGGCCGTGCCGGTCCTCGCGCTGGCCATCGTTGGTGTGCTGGTGTTGCGTTGGGCGACCCTGCCGGCGTCGATCCCGACACCCGGACCGATCACCGACCTTCCCACGAACTCCGAGACAGTTGATCACCGCGGCATTGCGGCCACGTCGGACGATGCGATCCACGATCCACACGGCGGCACGACGCCCGACGCCCTCGCCCATGCAGCAACCCGCTTCACAACCATCGATTCCGGCTGGGATCTCATTCCGCGCGTTCGCCCCACCAGCGGCACGCGTATCCGCACCGCCAGCGGCGATCCGGGTCTGCTTGATCGCTCGCGATATCGCGGTGGCGGCGCGTCGGTTCCACTCGCGACCGATGCGCAGCTTGCCGTCGCCCTGCGAGCCGCCGGGCGAGCCGCTGGCGTCGCCCGCACGCCCACCGGCGTGCAGATCATCCCAGACCACCCGACCCAGCCGGGTTGAGGCCGCGGCGAGGAGGCGTGAGGGGTAGCAGGCCTCCGGCCCGAAGTCTCTCGGCGCATTCCTGGGCTCCTTGATCGCCGGGTGCCGGGCCGGAGGCCCATCACCCCCCGTTGCGCAGAGGCCGCGTGTTCGCCGGGTCGGCACGCAGCGGCGCGAGTCGTACACTCCCACGTTGCCCGCCCACTTCGCCATCCTGACCGCCTCCACCCAGCCGCCGCAGCCGCGAGAGGTCGCCCGCAAGGTGGCGGGGATGACGCTTCTGGTGTCGCTGATCGGCGTGGTCGTCATCACCGTGCTGACGCTCATCGTGATGCGTCGGATGCGTCGCCGCCTGACCGACGCGGGCCGAGCCCGGCGGACACGGCACAGCGACGCCTGGGCGGAGGCGGGCCGCCGGGCTGGCTCGCCGCCCGCGGAGGCCTTTGAGGCTGACACGCCAGTGTTGCCCGGCACGGACCCGGGCGCCAGCCCCGGAACCGGACCTGCCCCCGGTTCCGGCCCCGGTTCGGAGCCAGACGGCCGGCCCGGATCGCATCTCGACCCCTCATCGGACAAGCCAGGTGGCCCCTATGGCTGACCGCCCGCTCGCGCTGGTTACGGGCGGGGCGCGACGGGTCGGCCGCGCCACCGCGCTCGCGTTGGCGGGAGCCGGGTGTGACCTGATCGTCACCTACTTGGGGAGCGACGCGGAAGCACGGACGTTGGTGGGCGACGCTCGCCCGCTGGGGGCGGGTGTGGCGTGCGAGCGTCTGGACCTGGGGGACTTGGCCGCGGTCCGCGCGTTCGGGGCGTCGATGGCCCGTTCGCACGGTCGGCTGGACGTCCTGGTCCACAACGCTTCGGTGTACCACGCTTCGACGCTGGACGAACTGACTGGCGACCCGTCCTCTCCGGGCGACCGCGCCGCAACGCCCTCGGTGCCCGACATTGAGCATGCCTTCCGCGTCAACGCCGTCGCCCCTCTCGTGCTCACCGCGGCCTTGGCCCCGCTCCTGCGGCGTTCGATTCTGCCGGGCGGCGGGTCGGTCGTGGCGATGTGTGACATCCACGCGATGGGGCGCCCGCGCCGCGGGCTGGCGGCCTACTCCATGTCCAAGGCCGCGCTTGAAGAGATGGTCCGCAGTCTCGCCCTGGACCTGGCGCCGGAGGTCCGCGTGAATGGCGTAGCGCCGGGCGTGGTCGCGTGGCCCGAGCATGGCCGCGAGTCGGACCCAACCATGCAGGCCCGATATCTTGCCCGCGTCCCGCTCGAACGCGCGGGCACACCCGAGGATGCCGCAGAAGCCGTCCGGTGGCTCGCCTTCGACGCCCACTACAGCACGGGCCAGATCATCCGCGTCGACGGCGGCCGCTGGCTGACCTGAATCCAACCGAGCCGACTGCGCGAGCAGTCGAGCAACCGTATTTCGGCACTCAACGTCGCGACACACCTTTGCCCGACCGCTCGCGCGGGCGGCTCCAGTCTCCAGCACGTCCTCCCGCCATAAACTCCCCGACCACCATCCGGAGTCTCCGCATGAACATCCTCATCGCCGACAAGTTCGAGGCCGAGGGAATCGCCGCCCTCAAAGCACTGGGCTGCGAGGTCGCCACCAAAGCCGGCCTCGACGCCGCCGGCATCACCAAGGCCATCGCTGACACCAAGGCCCAGATCCTCATCGTCCGCTCAACCAAGGTTCCCGCGGCCGTCATCAACGCCAGCCCCACTCTCAAGCTCATCATCCGCGCCGGCGCGGGCGTGGACAACATCGACGTGCCCGCGGCCACCGCTGCCAAACTGCCTGTCTGCAACTGCCCCGGCATGAACGCGGACGCGGTTGCGGAACTGACCATCGGCCTGTTGGTCTGCTGCGACCGGAGGATTCCCGACCAGGTCTCGATGCTCCGCGAGGGCAAGTGGGACAAGGGCGAGTTCGGCAAGGCCAGGGGGCTGAAGGGCAAGACGCTGGTGATCGTCGGCATTGGCTCGATCGGGCTGGGGGTCGCCAAGCGGGCGTCGGCGTTCGGGATGAACGTGATCGCGTGGTCGCGCAGCCTGGACGCGTCGTTGGCCAGGGGCAAAGGCCTCGGATTCGGGGGTAACTCGCGGGGCGACCTGCTCAAGGCCGTCTCGGCCGCTGACGCGGTGTCGATCCACGTCGCCGCGACCGCCGACACCAAGAGACTCGCCAATGCCGAGTTCTTCGCCGCGATGAAGACGGGCGCCATGTTCATCAACACGTCGCGTGGCGACGTGGTGGATGAGGCGGCGCTGCGCGAGGCGATCAAGAGCAAGGGCATCCGGGCCGGTTTGGACGTGTTCGAGGGCGAGCCCGCGGACAAGGCGGCGTCGTGGAAGCCCGAGATTGCGTCGCTCCCGGGCGTGTACGCCACGCACCACTGCGGGGCATCCACGGATCAGGCCCAGCTGGCGGTGGCCGACGAGACGGTGCGGATCGTGCGAGAGTTTAAGGCCAGCGGGGCGACGCTGAATCGGGTGAACTGACGAAGCCCGGGACTTCGGCAAATGAATGGACTTCCCGCACGGTGACCAACGCCTGAATCAAGGATCACCCCGCCCTTGATCACGTCACGATACCCCTATGCGAAACCCGACTCGTGGTCGCCTCGGCGAAACCCTCCGCCCCGTCGCCAACGAGCGTATAATTCCCCATGACCACCGCAGCCGCCCCCTCTATGCCGTCCGCGGCCAAGGCCGCTCCCGCCCACCGCACCTACAACTTCTCCGCCGGGCCCGGCGTGCTGCCCGAAGAGGTCATCCGGCAGGCCCAGCACGACCTCTGGGATATCAGTCTCGAAGGCAAGTCCACCGGCATCGGGATCATGGAGCACAGCCACCGCGGCAAGACCTTCGACGCGGTCTTGGCCGCCGCCGAGGCCAACTGCCGCAAGGTTGCGAGCATCCCCGCCAACTACAAGGTCCTCTTCCTGACCGGCGGCGCGACCAGCCAGAACTTCATGGTCCCCGCCAACCTGCTGCCCGACAACGGCGTGGCGGCCTTCCTCACCACGGGCTACTGGTGCGAGAAGACCTGGGACGAATCCAAGTTCTACTCCGGCAACTGCTACGAGGCTTGGGATGGCCGGGGCGTCAAGCACGACCACTGCCCGAGCGACGCCGAGATCAAGTACCCCGCCGGTTCCAAGCCCGCCTACGTCCACATGTGCTCCAACAACACCATCTACGGCACGCAGTGGCGCAACCAGGACGGCACCGAGCGACTCCCCAAAGTGCCTGACGGCGTCCCGCTCGTCTGCGACGCGTCCAGCGACATCTTCTCCCGCCCCATCGACATCTCCAAGTACGGCATGATCTACGCCGGTGCCCAGAAGAACATCGGCATCGCCGGCACCACGCTGGCCATCATCCGCGAGGACCTGCTCAAGCCCGCCCGCAAGCTGCCCACCATGCTCCGCTACGAGACGCACGCCAAGGACGGGTCACGCCACAACACGCCCCCCGCGTTCGCCATCTATATGTCGGGCCTGGTGTTCGACTGGATCCTGAAGCAGGGCGGCGTGGGCCCCATGCACAAACGCAACCTCGAAAAGGCCACGATCATCTACGACGCGATCGACGGGTCCAAGTTCTGGAAGGGCCACGCCCGCGCCGACAAGGACAACAACAGCCGCAGCCTGATGAACATCACCTTCCGTGTCAGCCCGGAGGTGAAGAACGCCGAGGCCCTGGACGAGCAGTTCGTCAAGGACGCCTTCAAGAACGGCATGGACCAGCTCAAGGGCCACCGCTCCACCGGCGGCGTGCGGGCCAGCGTCTACAACGCGTTCCCGATCGAGGGCGCCAAGGCCCTGGCCCAGTTCATGAAGGAGTTCGAGAAGAAGAACGGGTGATCGCGTCCGCCACCATAACGCCCCCGAGGGCGGTCTGATCTCTTGAACAAACATCGAAGCCCCCGGGTCCGACCCCGGGGCTTTGCCTTGACAGCCGGCGATGCGACCCTCACTCCACCGACGTCCCGCCTGACCTCGTCTCCGGCGTGAGTGGTCCGCTGCTCGGACCGCCGCTCGCCCCGCTTGCGGGCCACGCCACCACCAGCCCGATCGCCACGACCGCGCACGCCCCATACAGCACGACGACTCGCCGCAACAGCCCGCGCGATCCAAGCGTGGCGATCATGCCCGCTTTGAACACCATGTTGGCGGTGGCCGCGATGAGCACCGCTCGCCACGCGTCGGACGCGGCCAGTCGATCATCCTGCACCAGCCTGGCCGACGACAGCGTGATGGCGTCCATGTCGGTCAGCCCGGAGATGGCCGCGACCGCGTAGAGTCCGCTGGAGCCCAGGTAGTGCTCCGCCGCGGCGGCGAAGAAGATGACCCCCGCGTACATCAGCCCGAAGAAGATGGCGGGCTTGAGCTGCGTTGGGTTCTCCGATTCCGGAATCGTCGCCTGATTCCGGCTCGCCCGCACCCAGATCACCCCGCCCAGCACGAGCGTGACCGCCGCCAGCACGACGATCGGCGGCGCGATGGCCGTGAAGTTCGAGGGTGTGACGACCGCGATCTCGACCAGCACGCGGGCGTACATGACCACCGTGGCGAGGAGGATGATCGTCGCGGCCAGGTTGTCGATCCCCGCGCGCGTGCCATGACTCGAACTCGCCCCGCGCCCGCCCTTGTGCTCGGTAGCGGTCGCGCCGAGAACGCCATCACCCGTGCCGGTGTTCGGTTCGCCCCGGGCGCCTGCATTGTCCCCGCCTGCCTGCTCAGCCATCCCGTGCTGCGTTTCGCCCCGGTCGCCCCTGGTCTGCCGTGCCGCCGCCGCCGTCGTGGCCGTGCTCGAAACCAGCCCGCCCATCAACCCGGCGATGATTGCGCCCCCGCCCCGTCCGAACAGTTTGGTCGCGACGTACCCCGCCAGCGACATGCCCACCACCAGTGCGACCATCCGCCACGCCTCGTACGGATTGAGCACGTCAAACGGCCCATACGTCTGGTTTGGCACGACCGGCAGGATGATGAACGTGATGAGCGCGAACGTCAGGACCGCCCGCACGTCCTTCTCGCCGATCCGGTCCGTGAAGCGGTGCAGCGCGTCCTTGGCGTGCAGCAGCACCGCGACGCCCACGCCGATCGCCGCCGCCACCTCCATCGGCGCCAGCCACGCCAGCGCTCCCACGGCGTACATCACCAGCATCGCCACCTCGGTCGACATCCCGGGGTCGGACTGGTTGCGCTTGACAGCGAGCACGTTGCCCAGGAACGCCAGCGACACGATGCACAACGCCCCGGCGGCGATGATCCACGCGCCCTGACCGACGGGCGCCAGGTGCCAGCGCGATGGCGAATCCTCGGCCGTGATCGCTGGCTCGCGAACGTCGCGGCCCCGCGCCAACGGGAATCCCCCGCGATCCCGCCCGCGATCGCCGGCACCGGTCTGTGCGTCCGGGTCGGCTTCGGCGTCCGAAGTCGGCTCAAGGCTCGACGAGTGATCGCTCGCGACCGCCCGTGCCACCTGTTCCGGCGGCGGACCTCCAGCCGTGCCCTCACGCCACCCGGACCCCCCCGCCGCCGTCGCCAGCATCGCGCAGCACGTCCCCAGCAGCGTCACCAGCGAAAACGTCCGCACCCCGGCCACCAGCGACCGCGACCGCTCCCGCTGAATGCCCACGAGCAACCCGAGGACCAGGGCGATAGCCAACGCGCGGAACGCCGGGATGACCTCGATGGGGGGCACGCCGCCAAGATACCACGTCCTCCCCGAACCGACGGCCCACCAGCCCTCGACCACACGCGGCCCGACCGTGAGGGAGGGTTCCACGCTCCACAGGCACGACGCGCACGAGCATCAATCTCGCTCAGATCGCCCGCACTCAAAGCGCCGACCGCCCCGCGCAACGCGGGGTCGGCCAGCAGTGGGGTTGACCCTCCGGCGCACAGGCCGCCATGCACCGGCGCCGCCGCCCCGCGATCATCGACACCAGCCCGAACACCCCCGCGGTCGCCGGCCCGGGCACCGGAAGGTACTCGTGCTGGTACCTGAAGTTGCCGTCGTCCTCCCAGGTGCCGGTGCTCGGCTCCAACCGATCGGCGTGTCCCTGCACCGTCGACCACTCGCCGGGCAGCAGCGCGCTGGGAAGCGTGAACGACGCACGCTGCCCGGGTCCCAGGATGGTGTCGGGCATCGAGTACATGTACGAGCTGGCCAGCTCCAGGTCGTCTGCCACTCCAACCGTCACAAGCACCGCCACGCAAGACACTCGGTTTGGGCTCATGGCAGACATCCTCTCCGGGCGATGCCACGGCCGCGCACGCGGGGATGGGCGGCACACGCACCCTGTTTGCTCTTCGCTCGTGGCGACCGCTGATCGCCCTCCTCCGTGAACGCGGAGCCCCCCAACACTCACGCGCCCGATACAATCAACCACCTCAGAGTGGAGATCCCCCCGATGACCACGATCCCAGCCTCCACCTCCCACGCCCACCCCAAAGTCGACCCACACGCCGTCACCATCTCCGGCGTCGTGCTCGACGCGATCTACGGCCCCGCCAAGCCCGCCGCCTCACTCAAAGACATCCCACGCCACATCGCCGAGCCCGGCGAGTACCCCTACACCCGCGGCCTGTTCCCCCAGGGCTACCGCACACGCCTCTGGACCATGCGCCAGTTTGCCGGCTTCGGCTCCGCCGACGACACCAACAAACGCTTCAAGTACCTCCTCGGCGCCGCCAAAACCGCCAGCAAGGCCAACACCGGACTCTCGACCGCGTTTGACCTGCCCACGCTCATGGGGCGCGACTCCGACGACGCCCTCTCGCTGGGCGAGGTCGGCAAGTGCGGCGTCGCCATCGACACCATCGAAGACATCCACCGCCTTTACGCCGACATCCCCGTCGACAAAGTCACCGTCTCGCAGACTATCAACGGCCCCGCCGCGGTCATCTGGGCCATGTACCTCGCGCACGCCCTGCAGCGCGGCCTCTCCTGGGACGCCCTGGGCGGCACGCTCCAGAACGACATCCTCAAGGAGTTCCACAGCCAGAACGAGTTCATCTACCCGCCCGAGGCCTCCGTCAAACTCGTCGTCGATACCATCGAGTTCCAGTCCGCCCTCGTGCCCAAGTGGAACAGCGTCTCCATCTCCGGCTACCACATCCGCGAGGCCGGCAGCACCGCGGCCCAGGAACTCGCCTTCACCCTCCGCGACGGCATGGAATACGTCGAGGCCTGTCTCCTCCGCGGCATGGACATCGATTCCTTCGCCCCGCGGCTGTCCTTCTTCTTCAACAGCCACAACGAGTTCTTTGAGGAGATCTGCAAGCTCCGGGCCGCACGCCGCATCTGGGCCCGCATGATGCGCGAGCGCTACGGCGCGCCCAATGAACGCTCCTGGTTCATGAAGACCCACGTCCAGACCGCTGGCTGCTCCCTCACCGAGCAGCAGCCCATGAACAACATCGTCCGCGTCGCCTACCAGGCGATGGCCGCCGTCCTCGGCGGCTGCCAGAGCCTCCACACCGACAGCATGGATGAAACGCTGGGTCTGCCGACCGAGCAGGCGGTGATGGTCGCGCTGCGGACGCAGCAAATTCTGGCCCACGAAACGGGCGTGACGCGCGTGACCGATCCGCTGGGCGGGTCCTGGTTCGTCGAAGCACTCACCGACCAGATCGAGGCCGAGGCTTTGGAGTTCATCGCGGAGATTGACGCGATGGGCGGCGGGGCTTGGAAGAAGGGCGCGACGCCTAACGAGAATCAGGGTGGGTACGGCGGCGCCGTCGCCGGTATCCACCGCGGCTACTTCCGCCGCGCCATCGCCGAGGCCTCCTACCGCTTCTCCGAAGAGTGCGAGGCTGGCGACCGGATCATCGTCGGTGTCAATGAGTACGTCGATAACACCGAGCAACGGCCCATCGAGATTCTGATGATCCCCGACAGCGTGGAAACCGAGCAGGTTGCGCGGCTGCGGGTGTTCAAGCAGAAGCGGGATGCCAAGGCGGTGGCGGCGGCGCTTGAGCGCATCAGGCGGGCGTGCCGGGACGGGGATGTTGGTGGCACGGCTGGAGCGACGACGATCTCTGCAACATCCATTCCGTCGGCCGGGGCGTTGGGGCTCGACAAGCACAACGTGATGCCGGCGTTGGTGGCCGCGTCGTTGGCCAACTGCACGCTGGGCGAGATGGTGCAGGCGATGGCGGATGTGTATGGGAGGTATAGCGGGGGGCCGGAGTGGTGAACACGCCATGTGTACCTGAAGCGTCCGTGACGTGGCGCAAGTTTCTCGATCGGCTCAACAAGCACTATGGACGCCCGACAGCGGCTCGTGGTGAGTTGCTCGTTCGGGGACACGCGTGTTCGGCCTGGACTCTCGCGCCCACCATCGATCGGGGCGTCGATCAGGCGTTCATTCGACGAGATCGCGATGTGCTGGCACGGGATCTGACCAGAGCTTTTCAACATGAGACACTGGGACTCGACATCCCGCTGGGTTCCCCCGTGGGTGAGGAAGAATGGGAACTACTCGGGAGACACCACGGACTTTCGAGTCGGTTTCTCGATTGGTCACGCAGCCCCTGCATCGCCGCTTTCTTCGCGTTCGCTGATCCTAAATGCGGACTATCCCATCCTGTCGCGGTCTGGGTATTTGACCGTCAGTACTTTGTGAGCAAAGGAAAACTTGGAGTTCCGGGAACGCCAGCAGGCGATCCTGTGGAGTTGCCGGAGAACTACGAGCACTTTCGGTTCAATCGTCGAGCGGTGGAGCAGCAGGCCGTATTCATGCGTGTGGCTACATCCAAAGAAGCGGTTGAGCTGAGCTTGGCCGGTTATCTCTGGAAGTACGTCATCCCCGGACCTGACCGACAGGCGGCGCTGACTCACCTGTCCGCTATGGGAATAACTTGGCGATCATTGTTCAGAGACCTCGACGGTGCCGCACGTTCCGCGGCGACAAGGTTGCTTGTGGAGGAAGCAGATGTAAGCGAGACTCTCAGCGCGGTCCGATCGAGTCGGCCGCAAGGACCCTCTCAGATCACGATTCTGAACTGATCTCGATGTGCCTCCGATCAGGTCTCACCGTGGATGAACTGGCCTATTCCAGCGAGTTCGAGGATATCCATAAGGCTCTCTGTCGCGCCGGAGATGCCCGCTCGACTCAAGAGCATTATCGACGCTTGCTCAATCTCAGGAAGTCTGGCCGACTCTCACGCGTCGCGTGACAGCCTCGCACAGACTACACAAAGCCCTTATGCTTATGCCCGACCCCTTACCACCCACCAACCCCCTCCTCACCCCCGGCGGCAAAGTCGATGAATCCGCCCCCGCCCGCCTCCTCGAACAACGCCGCGCCGCCGGCTTCGACGAATCCGCCCTCCCCACCGTCCGCTTCGAGCTCCAACGGGACATCAACGACCGCCTCGACAAGTACCTCACCAGCCGCGTCCCGTTCCTCAGCCGCACGCGGATCCAGCGCCTTATCGACGCCGGGGCCGCCACCGTCAACGCTCGCACGGCCAAGTGCTCGTCGCGCTTGCGCCTGAACGACGTGGTGGAACTCGCCCTCCCCCCGCCCGAATCCAAGGGCATCAAGCCGCAGGAAATCCCCCTCGACATCCTCTTCGAGGATGAGCACCTCATCGTCCTCAACAAGCAGCCCGACATCATCGTCCACCCCGCACGCGCCGAGCTGGCCGGCACGATGATCAACGCGCTCGCCTGGCACTTCCAGCACACCACCTCGGGCGCCCTCTCCACCGTCGGCGATGAGTTCGCCCGCCCAGGCGTCGTTCACCGCCTCGACCGCGACACCACCGGCTGCATCGTCTTCGCCAAGCAGGACGAGGCCCACTGGAAGCTCGGCTCGCAGTTCGAGCACCGCAAGGTCGAGAAGCGCTACCTCGCCCTCGTCCAGGGCTCGTTCGAGCCCGACATCGACGCCATCGACCTCCCCCTCGGCCCCCACCCCTCGCGAGAGAAGGGCTATCGCGAGAAGTACGTCGTCCGCCACGACGAGCTCGGCAAGGCCAGCCTCACCATCGCCCGCGTCATCGAGCGCCATCGCCTGCACGACCGCCCGGTGAACGACCAGAAGTTCAGCCTGCTCGAACTCGAACTGCGCACGGGCCGCACGCACCAGATCCGCGTTCACCTCACCTACCGCGGTTTCCCGATCGTCGGCGACCAGATGTACGCCGGGCGTCCGCTGCTCGATCCCACCGGCACCCCCATCCTCGCCCGCCAGGCCCTCCACGCCGCCCTGCTCGAGTTCACCCACCCCATCACCAACCAGCGCCTCCGCTTCCAAGCCCCACTGCCCCCCGACTTCGCCGCGGCCCTCGCCCACCTCCGCACCGGCGCGGTCGAACGCCCAGAAATCAACGGAACCTTGGTCGCCATCTGAAGTCGCGCGACGCCCGCCCTCGCCCGACGGAGCCGATCGCGCGAGCGATCGGGCAACCGCACGGCCGCCAGCGGGTTCC
>CAZHKB010000034.1:13959-15121 GCA_964533405.1 uncultured Phycisphaeraceae bacterium
CGACGGAGCCGATCGCGCGAGCGATCGGGCAACCGCACGGCCGCCAGCGGGTTCCGAACTTGCCAGAACTCTCCAAACTGGAAGCCCTCAGAACGATCGCGCCGTTGTCGTGCCCATGTGGGCGGTTGCTTGCGGCCCCACACGCCTCGGTGTCACGCGCCTGCCCGCCCGCTCGCGCGGTCGGCTCGGTTGCCGCCAAAGCGCCCACGCCGCACCGCTTCACTTCTTCCGCCGCGCCCTCAGCGCCTCCTGGGCCGCCGCCGTACACAACACCCGCGCCGACAACTCCGCCCCTCGCCTCACCAGCTGCCCATCCCCCGACCCATCGAGATCGTTCAACAATCCCTTGGTCGCCGCCATCGCCATCGGCCCTCCCGTCCCCAGCCGTTCAACCAGCTCCGCCGTCGCCGCGTCCAGGTCCCCGGCCTTCTCCACCAGCCGGTCCACCATCCCCAGTTCGTGCGCACGCCGGCCCGTCATCAACCCGCCGGTAAGAAGCACCGCCCGTGCCCGCCCCGCTCCGATCTTCCGCACCAGCCACGGCGCGACCACCGCCGGGCAAATCCCAAGATCGACCTCTGGGAACCCCATCTTGTTCTCGGCAAACGTGATCGACAGGTCCGCCACGCACGTCAGCCCGCACCCGCCCCCGATCGCGGCTCCGTTTACCTTGGCGACCACCACCGCGGGCAGCGCCCGGATCCGCAGCGTCAACTCCGCGAGTCCGTGCAGCAATGCCAGGGGCCGGGCCTCATCCCCGGCGTTCTCCACGATCACTTGCTCCAGGTCCATTCCCGCGCAGAACGACTTGCCCGCGCCCGTCAGCACCACCACCGTCGGCCCCTCGCCCCGCGCGAACATCGCCTCGATCTCGCCGATCCGCCCCGCCATCGCCCCCAGCAACTCGATCGACAGCGCGTTGTGCGTTGCCGGCCGATTGAACGCCACCATCGCCACCCGCCCACTCACCTCAAGCGTTGCCAAGTCGGACATGCCGCGATCGTACCCGCCCGCGCCATGCACGCCAGAACCAGGCGCGATGGACGCCTGACCGGAGGAGCCTCTGCGACGAACGTCCGGGGGCGGGGGCGCGGGCAACTCTCGATTCACGACCCCCGCGGCTACCTCCGCACCCGCCCCCGGACGTTCGTCGCAGAGGCTC
>CAZHKB010000035.1:0-2440 GCA_964533405.1 uncultured Phycisphaeraceae bacterium
AGCATGAACCGATCGCTCGTCACCGCCCTCGCGCTCGCGCCGCTCTGCCTGACGCTTGCACGCGCCCGCGCGGCGCAGCCCGAAGCCCAGCCCACGCCCCAGCCGCCCCCCGCCGCAGCGTCCGAGTCGCCAGCGCTGCTCGACGATCAGCCCGCCACAGCCACCGCTCCCGAGTCCACGGTGCCCCTCGATCGCGTGCTGCACGAAGTCGATCGCGGCTGGACCCTCCGCTTCGAGCCCGCGTGGTGGTACGCCGCCCCCAGGGGCGAGATCACGCTCCCCGCCTCGGTTGGCCCCGTCACGTTCGACGGCGGAACGTTTGAACCCGGCGCCAACGAGAACCTGTCCGCGCTGGATGCCGACAATCCCACGGGCGGGTTCCGGGGCAGTTTTCATCTCGCGCGCGACCGCTGGCGCTTCACGATCGCCGCCACCCACCTCTCCACGGACGGCGTTCACACCGTCGACGCCCCGGGGCGCCTGGGCGACGCCTTCTTCACCGCTGGCGACACCCTGGACACCGATTTCTCCATGACCACCTTCGAGGCCTCGGCCGCCTACACCCTCTTCCACGGCCCTTACGCCGATGAGCCGGGCGACCCCGATCGCTTCCGCTACACGCTGGAACTGCTGGCCGGGGCACGCTTCGAGAACCTCGACATCAATGTGGCCGTGAACCCCGGCGGCGGAGCCCGCCCGCCTGAGCTCACGCTGGGCGACGACGCGTCGGAGTTATTCGGCCAGCCGATCGGCGGCGCGCGACTCAGCATGGACTTCTTCCGCGACTTCACCGTCGAGGTTGGCGTCACCGTCGGCTACTGGACGCTGTCCAGCGGGAGCACCGCGTCGACCTGGGACATCCTCGCGGCATTCACCTGGCGGCCCGTCCAGAACGTCGGCATCCAAGTGGGTTATCAGTACCTTGGGCTGGCGGCCGAGCGCGACGTGGATGATGGGACGTTCGAGTTCACCGGATCGTCTGCCGGGCTGTTCGCAGGGCTTGCGGTGCAGTTCTGAGCAGTCGTCGGCTCGTCCACCCGGTTTCCACAATCTCCCAAACCTTGATGTGATCTGGTCTTAGACATTGACGCGAGGGCGTCGGCCTGCCATACTTGCCCCTGCGTCCGGGGGGCTGGCCCGCTGGACAACCGTGGGGTGTCGCTCGCCGGGGCCGACAGGTCGGGAACTTCGAGGCTGGCTTGGTCCGCCCCTTCTCGAGGGGGTGGTCGAGGTTGGCACCGGGGAAGCTCGATTTGGTCGCTTGGTCTTTGTTCACAGATCCCGTTCGCTCGCACCCTTCGACCGCACGCATCGACCTAGCGAGGAGTCGCAATGGCGACGACGACCAAGAAAGAGATCATCGACCGCATCGCCGCGAAGACGCAGATCCACCGCGACGAGGTCAAGACCATCGTCACGGCGTTTCTCGCACAGGTGATCGACGAGGTGGGCCAGGGGAATCGTCTCGAGTTCCGAGACTTTGGCGTGTTCGAGGTTCGCGTCCGCGGCCCGCGCCAGGCCCAGAACCCCAAGACGCTCTCACCGGTCATGGTCGAGAAGAAGCGCACCGTCAAGTTTAAGGTCGGTCGCCGCATGCGCGAGGTGCTCGGGCAGATCGACCCCAACCTGCTCATCGAGGCCAAGCCCCGCCGCCGGAAGGTCGCGCAGCAGAACGAGGTGAAGGCGGTCGGCGCGGGAGCGCCCGGGGCGGCGTGATCGTCCCTGCCTTCTCCTCCGAATTTCGGATCAGTCTCGGGCGCGAACACTCCAGCGTTCGCCCCAGATCCGAGCCCCCGCCGGGAGGCGGGCGGCCCGAACGCCGGAGGTCTGGACGAGTACACCGCCAGGCCCCCGCCGGGGGCGCGGACCATGCCACGCCTGAGTTGAAACGCCGATAGGTATCATGCTGCTCGCCCGCGCCCACGCCAAACTCAACCTGTGCCTCGCGGTTTCTCCACCCGAGCCGCCCGGCTCGCCCCGCGCGGGCTGGCACCGCATCGCCTCGTGGTTCGCGGCCATCGACCTGCACGATGACCTGACCTTCGAGCGCGCGGACACGACGACGTATGAGCGTGCCTGGGCACCCGACGCCCCGCGCCCGACCCCGATCGACTGGCCCGAGGAGGCCGACCTGGCGTGCCGGGCCCACCGGTTGCTCGAATCGATCGCGGGCCGCCCGCTGCCGGTGCGTATGCGGCTGCGGAAACGGATCCCCACCGGTGGAGGGCTGGGCGGCGGGTCGAGCGATGCCGCGGCGGTGCTGCGGGCCGTCACGCGGCTCTATGAGCTGCCGCTGACGCGGTCGGACCTTCGGCTGCACTCGCGGCGATTGGGGAGCGATGTGGAGTACTTCATCGCGGCCCCGGCGGCGGGTGTGTGGGATGTCGCCGTCGCATCGGTCCCGCCCGGCGCGTCCGGCGCGTCCGGCGCGTCCGGCGCG
>CAZHKB010000035.1:2540-14849 GCA_964533405.1 uncultured Phycisphaeraceae bacterium
CGCCGTCGCATCGGTCCCGCCCGGCGCGTCCGGCGCGTCCGGCGCGTCCGGCGCGCACGCTGGCGTCATCGACCTGACCACGCCGCCAGCCCCCGCGCTTGTGACCGGATTTGGAGACTCGATCGCGAGGGCCGGGCGCCCGACCGGACCGGTCACGCTGATCCTGCCTGAGTTCGGGTGCGCGACGCCGGCGGTGTATCGCGCCTTCGACGGGCTGGGGCCGCGGGCCTTTCGCGACGCCGATGTCGCTCGCCTGGCCGATGCGCGGCGTGCGTGGTCGCGGGAGGTTTGCGACGCGGTGCTGTTCAACGACCTTGATGCGGCCGCGGAGTCGATCGAACCTGGACTGGTCGCGATCCGGCGCGAGCTGGAGTCTGCGGGGCACCGGGTCCATATGAGCGGGAGCGGAAGCACGCTGTTTGCGCTGGGTGAGGCGAGGGTGGGGCCGCCTCGGGGATTCAGCGTGGTGCGTGCTGCGTTCGCCTGAGAGGCGATGGATTCCTCACGCCCGCACCTCACCCTCCGCCACCACATCGGGCTCCCGCGGCATGGCCTCAAGCACCGGCAACTCCCTTAGCACCCGCCCCGAGCCCGCCCCGGCATCCTCGAACTTTTTGATCGTGGGCACGAGCCTGCGCTCCAGACTTCCCTGCAACTTGTTGTAGCGGTCAACAACGGTTCCGATTGCGCTGCCCAACGAAGCCGCGTGATCCAGGGCGACCGCCGCGCGGTCATGCAGTTCTTTACCGAGTTTCATCAAATCGCGAGCCTCTTCTGCCAACTTATGCTCGTTCCAGCCCACCGCCACTGCCCGCAAGAGCGCGATGAGCGTCGCCGGTCCGGCGATGATCACGTTCGAGGCCGCGGCATCCTCCACCAACGTGGGGCGGCGCTGCATTGCGGCGTCGATGAACTGCTCGCCCGGCACGAACATCACGACGAACTCGGGGGCTCCCTCGAACTGCTTCCAGTAGCCCTTGCGGCCCAACTCTGTGGCCTGCTTCGACATATCTGACGCAAACTTATCCAGCAAGATGGCCTGCTGATCTCCCTCCGCTTCAATCGCCTCCAAATACGCGCGAATGTTCGCCTTCGCGTCGATCGCGATTTTCCTCTGGCTCGGTAGGTTCACAACCATGTCTGGCCGCAGTTGCTTCCCATCGCCGTCGGATGTGGACAACTGGGTCGAGAAGTCGCAGTAGGGGGACATCCCCGACAGCTCGGCCACGCGCCTCAGCGTTGTTTCTCCGTACGCTCCTCGCACATGTGGGTCGCGTAGCGCCCGCACGAGGCGGCCGGTTTCGAGGCGAAGCGTCGCCTGGGCCTCGCCCACACCCCTCAACTGCTCGACGAGGCCGGCCCGACTCTCTCCCCACTGCCGCTCGATCTCGCCCAACTTGTGTTCCTGCCGCGCGAGGTTCTCGGCGATAGGTTTAATGATCGAGTCGAACGACGCCTTCTTCTGCTCGAGCGCGGCCACACTGTCTTGCTTGGCGATTGCGAACGACTGCGACGCGAGCTTCAAGAACTGATCGCTCGACCCCGCGAGCACCTTTCCCGCGACGGCTTGGAACGCCTGCTCGCTCCGCTCCTGAACTTTCTCGAGCTCCGCACGCCACAACCGCTCGCGCTCCTCGGCGGCACGCTGCCGGTCGGCGCCTCGTTGCTCGTACGACTCCAGGTCTTGCCGGCGAAGCGACTCGATCGACCTCTGCTGTTCCTTAAGTTGCGCGATCTCCACCCGCAACGCGGTGACCTCGGCTTGCCCCCGCGCCGATTCGCACCGCAGCTGATCGGCTAGTGCCGACGACCGCTCCCTTTCTTCGCTCGCCCGCTGCTCAACCGGAGCCAGCCTCGCCTCGGCCTCCCGTCGCGCCGACTCAAACGTGAGGGCTTTGGCCTGAAGCCGCGTGTTGAGGACCCAAAGAAACACCGTCGCGGCGATCGCGGCGAGGAACAGGACAAGGAAGATGATCGCGACAACGTCCATGCAGTGACTCTAACAATCGTGGTTTGCCCATGCCCGCTCCGCCGCGCTCAGCACATCCCCGCCTGCTTCATCTCGGCCGTCATCTGCTCCTTGGTCATCTCGCGGTTGTGGGTCGCGATGGTCCACTCATGGCCGTAGGGGTCGCGGACCATCGCGAACCGGTCGCCCCAGAAGGCGTTCATGGGCTCCATGACGACCGTACACCCCGCGTCGCCCGCCCGCCTGGTCCATCCGTCGCAGTCGTCGCAGTCGTCGCAGTACAGGTGGATGGACACGCTCGAGCCGCCCAGCGCGTGAGGGTGCTTCGCCTTGCCGCCGCTCCACTCCGGGAAGTCGTCGACCACGAACAGGATCGAGTCGCCGATCTTCATGGCGCCGTGCTTCACGCGCCCGTCCGGCAGCAGGGTCTTGTCCATCACCGTGGCCGCGAACGCCTTGGTGTAGAAGTTGAGAGCCTCGACGGCCCCCTCGACCACCAGGTGCGGCGTAACGGTGCGAAACCCATCGGGAATCGGCTTGATTGTGCTCGGCTGCGGCATGGTTCGGACCCTTTCTGGCATACTAACACATTCCGATTCGATGTCAAGTCGGGTCGTGGCGGTTCACCCGCGGCGCGGCTGATGACTGGTCGCCGAGTGAGTCGCGACCCGCCCGTCGTCCCATCGCGCACAGGCCAAGCACGGCAAACAGCAGCATCGCCGTCTGGCTGTTGACCTGCACGGTATCGAAGACGCCGGCCAGCAGCAGCCCGCCCAGCGCCCAGGGCGGGGCCATCGCATAGGCCTGGGCCAACTGGACCCTGAGGCCGATTCTGAGGTCGGCGATCGCTGCCTCGGGGCGCCGATCCCTGGATTGTGGGTCTCGGCACCTCCGCGTTCGCCCTCTGCATCTGCCCGCGCTGTACAGGCCGCTCGCCCCCACCGCGGCCCAGCACGCCAGCCCGACCACGCCCTGGGTGCCGGCCAGGTGCATCCACATGCCGTGGGCGTGATCGAGCACGAGCCCGGGGTCGATGCCGACGCGGCGGGCCTGCCCGCGTGCGGGCTCGACGAGTCCGCCGGTTCCCTGGCCGCCCCACGGGTGACGCTCCAGGGCGTGTAGTGACTCCACCCACATAAAGAGGCGGCGCCCGGTGTCGGAGGTGAAATCGCGTTCCCGGAACACCCGTCGGACCTCGTCCACGCCGCGGGTTGCACGCCCCATCACCGTTGGACCCGCCACCAACGCCGCGACGCCGACCGCAATCGGACCCATCGCCAGAACCCCCAGCAACTTCCGCCGATCCGCACGCCCGATGCCGCCGCGCAGCGCACGCCAGAGTGTGAGGGCCACGGCGATCGCTAGCAGCCCGCCCGCCGCGATCCACGCGCCGCGGGTGCCGGTGGCGACGACGCCGCCGATCGCCGCGCACAGGCCCGCGACGCCGATCCACCGCGCCCACCCGCGGCCCCGGAGCGCGGCCGGCAGGTGCAGCCCAACCGCCCCGCACAGCAGCGTCCCGCCGACGACCGGGTCCCACCACCCGCTGTTGCGGTCAGGCAGGCGGGGCGAGCGCAGCCACGCCACGTCGCCCCAGACACCGATCGCGTGGGCCGCCTGCGTGACATGCCCGATCCCGAATCCCGCGGCCAGGGCCGCGATCAGGAGGCCACGATGATCGCGGAGGGACCAGAGCGCCAGCACGAGCAGCGCGTGGCGGAAGGCGGACAACTCATCCAGCCCGCGCATCACATCGCCGGACCACGCCAGGGCGAGCAACCCCCACACACCCGCGGCCAGGATCGCGATGGAGACCGGCTGGCTGAGGGCGTCCAGCATCGACCGCCACGTTGCGAGCCAACGCACGAAGCACACCACGACCGGCAGCATGACCAGCCACTCGGCCAGTCCATCGAACGCGAGCATTCCCACCAGCCCGATGATCGCACAGACCAGGTGGGGGCGATAGCCCCGCCCATCAACGCGGTTCCGGGCGTGGGCACGGCGGGCAAAGGCGGGGGAGAAGACGGTCGGGCTGATGGACCGGCGTCGCTGCTTCGGGAAGAGCGTCTGGACAACTTCCTGCGGGGCTTGCTTCGCCCCTTCGTTCGTGTTATGATCGGAATGGACCTCGCCGGGCGGGGGCATCGCGTCACCAGACTGACACATCCGCCGCAAACCCGCAACCGCGGGCGACCGGCGGAGAAGACGGTATGGGGCGATCGGGCAGTTATTCTGGGTTCGGCCGCCCGGGGGCCGGAACAAGGCAGGCCCGCCGAGCGTCCGATGAGTGGTTCAGGCGGTTGCGGTGCGCCCCGATCCCAACCGGTGGGTCAGGGCACGCCGAGCGGAAAGGCTGGAAGGTCCATGGACGAGATCCGTCGCGCGCTGTCCCACGCCCGTCGCCGCATGGTGGTGCTGGAGTTTTTGCGCGCCGTGGCGGTGGCCGCGACCGCCGGCGTGACGCTGCTGATCCTGGCCCGCCTGGGCGAGCGGATGTTCGCGATGCCGGTGGTGTGGTCGTGGTGGTTCGCCGGCGCGGGCATCGCCACGCTGCTGGGGGCGATCGCCTGGACCGTCATCGCCCGCCCGCGGCCCGCCCGCGTCGCCCGCACACTGGACACCCGCGCCAATCTTCGCGAAGCCCTGTCCACCGCCCTGACCGTGATCGGCCAGAAGGACCCGTGGAGCACGCTGGTGGTTGACACCGCCCGCGAGCGTGCCCGTACCGTCAAGGTTCGCGAGGCGATCCCGATTGAAGCGCCGCGCTTGTGGCCCGTGCCGCTGGCGGCGGGGCTCGCGCTGCTGATCGTCTGGGTGTCGGTGCCGAATCTGGACCTGCTTGGCCTCATGTCGCAGCGTCAGGCCCAAGCCGACCGCGAGCAGGAGGTGCTCCAGGCTCGGGCCGAGGTGGTCGAGGCTCAGCAGCGCGTGCGTGAGGCGATGGCCCGCGCCGGCGTGAACCCAACCGATGAGCGTGGCACGCGCGACCCCCAGATGCCGCAGGCCGGCGATCGCACGCCCGAGGACATCCGCCGTGAGGCCGTGCGCGGCCTCACCAATATGGCCGACCAGATCCGCCAGGCCCAGACCGGCGAGCGGGCCCAGCAACTTGAGAACCTCCAGCAGCAGATGCGGCAGCTCCGCCAGCCCGGCCCCGGCCCGCTCAACGAGTTCACGCGCGAACTGGCCCGTGGCAACTTCGAGCAGGCCCAGCAGCAGCTGGAGCAGATGATGCAGCAGATGGCCCAGGGGCAGATGACCCCCGAGCAGCGGCAGCAGCTCCAGGCCCAGATGCGGAACCTCTCGCAGCAACTCGAGCAGAACGCCCAGAACCGGGCCCAGCTCGAGCAGGCGATGCGCAACGCGGGAATGACCCCGCAGCAGGCCCAGCAGCTGGCGCAGCAGATGAGCCAGATGAGCCCGCAGCAGATGCAGCAGGCCCTCCAGCAGGCCGCCCAGCAGATGCAGCAGCAGGGCGGGCAGCCCCCCAGCCAGCAGCAGATGCAGCAGCTCCAGCAAATGGCCCAGGCGATGCAGCAGTCCGCCAGCCAGTGCCAGAACATGAGCCAGGCGATGCAGCAGATGGCCCAGTCGATGCAGCAGGGCGGCCAGCAGGGCATGAGCCAAGAGTCGATGGAGGCCATGCAGCAGATGATGGACCAGATGAGCCAGATGCAGGGCATGGCCGGCGAGATGAACAACATGGACGCCGCCATGAACGAGGCCATGGCCCAGCTGGCGGCCATGGGCGCTGGCTCCTGCTCCGGCGGCGGCGAGAACGACAGCAAGGACAAGGACATGCTCGCCCAGTTCTCTCAGGAGCCGGGCGAGTGGTCCGAGGGCGAGACCCAAGGCCGCCAAGGCAACGGTCGCTCCGGCGGCCCGGGCCAGGGCAACGGCGGGCGGGGACCCGACGGCGGCGAGGATGGCCAACTCGAGCAGCAGCGCTCACCAACCCGCAACACGGGGCAGGGACCGGTCATCGCGTCGTCGCTCGTCCAGGGCGTTGGAATCCGCGGCGATTCGGTCGCCGAGTTCCAGTCGGTGACCGAGTCGGCCAGCACGGCCGCCGCCGAGGCTCTGGAAACCAGGTCGGTGCGGCGCGAGTACCACAAGGCGGTCCAGATGTACTTTGGCCGTCTGGCCCAGGAAGCCGCACGCGAACGGGCGCCGGTGCCGGCGGGCCCCGCCGAGGATGCGCCGGATGCGGGAAGCAACCGTCCCACTCCCCCGTAATGCTGATTCTCGCCCGTTGCCCGCGCGAGCGTGCTCGATTCGAGCCCGCCGCAGCAGCCGAGGATTCCCCTTGACCTCCGCGGTCATTTGCTCCGCGACCGCTTCCGAGCCGCCCATGAGCCGCACGCCCTTCCGCCAGGCTCAACCCCACGCTCCCGCGTGCGGCTCGATCTCGCGCCGTGCCGCGCTTCGCTCGCTGGGAGCGGCAACGCTTGGGCTTTCCGTGGGCGCGTGTGCTGCTCGCTCCTCCACCCCTCGCGTCGTGCTCTACTCAAGCGTCGACGACCACCTGCTGCGCGCTCTGGTCCCGCTCTATGAAGCCGCCACCGGCGTGACCGTTGATGTGGTCGGCGACACCGAGGCCACCAAGAACACGGGCCTGGCCGAGCGCCTGATCGCTGAGCGTTCGCGCCCGCGCGGCGACGTGTGGTGGTCCAGCGAGCCGTTCTACTCCATCCGCCTGGCCCGGGAGGGATTGCTCGAACCCGGTGCGGCCCGCGCGGCTCTGGGCGACGAGACCGCCTCCCTGTGGCCCACCGGGCTGCTCGCGTCCGACGGCTCGTGGGCGGGGCTGGCGTGCCGGGCTCGCGTGATCGTGTACCGCGCATCGCGCGTGCCCGAGGCCCAGGTGCCGCGACGCCTTGATGCGCTCACCGACCCCACATGGCGTGGCCGCGTCGCGATGGCCCGTCCAGAGTTCGGCACGACCCGCGGCCACCTGGCCGCCCTCATCCAGCAGCACGGCCCCGAAGCCACCGAGTCCTGGCTCCGCGCTCTGAAAGCCAACGCCCTCAAGGTCTACTCGGGCAACTCCACCGTGGTCCGCGCCGTGGCGCAGGGCGAGGCGGACCTTGGGCTGACCGACACCGACGACGTGTGGTCCGGTCAGCGCAACGGGTGGGATGTCGAGGCGGCGTACGAGTCCGATGCGGGTGCGGGTGCGGGTGCGGGCAATCGTGCCATCGATCGCGGCTCGGAGCGATCGGGGGCGAGCGACGCCACGCACACCACTCCGACGACAAGCCCGGAAGCCCCGACCGCGACGCCTCCCACACCCGAAGCACCGATCGCCCAAGGCGGCGATTGGTGGCACGGGGCGCTGGCCTCGCCCGGCCCGCTCGTGCTGCCCAACACCGTCGGGCTGATCAAGGGCGGGCCGAACCCCACGGAGGGCCGCCGCCTGCTCGCGTGGATCCTGGGCGGCGAGGCCGAGCGATTCCTGGCCCGCAGCGAGTCCCGCAACATGCCGGTCCGCGCGGACGTGGTCTCGGACTTCCCCGATCTGCGACTGGCCTCAGCGTGGCGACCCCACCTCGAGCACGTCGCGACCCACCTCGACGCCGCCGCGACGATCGCGGCCCGGGTTCTGGATTCGTGACATCGCGCCGGCCACATGCCGCCCCAGGCTTCATGCCGATCCATCGAAGGCCAGCCCCGCCAGAAACTCCCGCAAAATCCCGGCGGCCGCCACCGCATCTCGGCGCTGTTTTTTCTGCTTGTGCGTGTACCCGGACTGGGCGAGCGACCAGTCCGCGTCGGCGGTGCTCAGGCGCTCATCGGCGAAGTGGACCACCCGTCCCGTCCTGGCCCAAATCCGCTCGGCAAAGGCCCGGACCGCCTTGGCCCGCGGCCCCTCGGTCCCGTCCATGTTCAGCGGCAGGCCGATGACCAGTTCTCCGCCGGCTTGGGCCGGGGTGCCCCACGATCCCTTGGTGTCCGCCTCTCCACCGGGACCCAGCAGCTCGTCCACCGCAGCCGCCAGGGTTTCCAGCAACTCGTCCCCATTGCGGACCTTGATCGGCACCTCGACGAGACGGACAGGGGTGGCCAGACGGGTGAGGGAATCCCCCAGCGCAAGGCCGGTCCGTTTGTCGCCCAGATCGATGGCGAGGTAGCGCACGGGGGAGGGTAGAGGGTGCAGCGCGGGAAGGGGCGAAAGGTTCTCAGTCCTGGGTTCTCCGTCCTGAAGGGCGGGGCTTGGATTGACCGAAGGCGCGGGCAATCCGTTGCTCGACCTTGGGGCCGGATGGCTGAGGACTGAGGACTCCCGCCTTCCCCTTGCTGCCGCCCCCTCACCCTCCTACGCTTCTCGGCTCAGCCCCGGACGGTTCGGGGCGGCGGTGGTGGTCCCGAACTTTTCCGATCGACCGCGCCAGGCTTTCCGGCGCTCTGCTGAAGGTGCCTCATGCCCAAGAACAGGCCGCACAAAGGCTTACTCAAGCGGGTCCGGATCTCCAAGTCCGGCAAGATCCGCCACCGCTCGGCGTACCACAAGCACTTGTCGTCGGGCAAGAGCGGCAAGCGTCTGCGGCAGCTCCGCAAGGACCGCTTCTGCGCCAACCCCGAGGCCAAGCGGTTCGAGAAGCTGCTGTTCCGTCGTCTGCGTGGGCGCACCCAGCCCCGCACCGCCGTGCGTCGCAGCCCAAACCCCGCCCAGAGCAAGGCGATCAAGGAAGCCAAGGCCGCGGCGGCTCTGGCGGCCGCGGCGAAATAGCACTCACTGAAGTCGGGCCGCAAAGCCCGACCCCCTCAGGCTCGGTGTCGGGCGGGAAAGCCCGACCCCGTGATGAGATCAGGTCCAGTCGGGGCGAGGACGCCCCGGCTCGTTTCATAACCCTGTCCGTCGGGACCAAAGCGGGTCTGCCCTCCGTTGAGTGGGCCCCTCCGAACGGACGAAACCGGAGTGTCACCATGCCTCGCGTTCGCAAGGGAGCGGCCAAAACCCAGGCCCGCAAGCGTCTTCTCCGTGCCGCCCGTGGTTACTACGGCGTGCGGAGCAAGCATCAGTACCAGGCCCAGATCAACCTGGTCCGGGCCGGCGCCCAGGCGTTTGAGGGGCGCAAGCTCCGCAAGCGCGACATGCGGTCGCTCTGGATCACCCGCATCACCGCCGCCTGCCGGATGCGCGGCACGCGGTACAGCCTGTTCATCAGCGGCATGCGGATGGCGGGCATCACGCTCAACCGCAAGATGCTGAGCAACCTGGCGATTGAGGAGCCCAAGGTCTTCGACGAGCTGGTGGCGACCGCGATCAAGGCCAGCAAGGCGAGCGTGGCGAAGGTCTGAGCAAAGCCGCGGGCGTGAGCGCGCTGGATTGGCTTCCGCACAGCCCACGCCCAAACACCTTGATTCTCGCGTGGCCGCCTCCAGGGCGGCCATGTTTCGTTTTGCGGGTCATCGCGCGGCATGAGGGGGCGGGGTCGCAGACCCCACACCCCTGGTTGAGCCAATCCCACAACCCTTGCCCACCGAAGAGCCGGGATGGACTACTTCGCCCCGTCCTGCTTGCCCTCTCCGGGGTCGATGAAGACCGAGTCCATGTGGGCGTTGGCCAGGCCATACCGGATGGCGAGGCGCGCCAGTTCGACGCGGTTGGTGACGTTGAGTTTGGCGCCGAGTGACACGCGGTGCCACTCGACGGTCTTGACCGAGCGGTGCAGGCTCTTGGCGATCTGGGCGGTGGTGTAGCCGCGGCCCACGAGCGTGAGGATCTCGATTTCTCGCTGCGTGAGTGCCTCGAGCGGACCCTTGTCGTGGCAACGGGCCTGGACGCGTTCGCCCTGGCCCGTGTCCCACCCATCCACGTCGGCCCGGCTGATGGACAGCACATACGCCGGCAGGCCCGCGCCGGCCGGGGCGATGGGGCGCATGACGGAGATGCGCTGCTCGCCCCGGATGAACCCGCTGACGCGGAGCACGATCTGCTCCTCGATGCAGCGGGCAAGCAGCTGCGAGCGCTCGGCGGCGATCGATTCGGGGAGCATGGCGCGGAGTTGCCCACCGATCGCCTGCTCGCGGGTGCCGCCGAAGGCGCGCAAGGCCGCGTCGTTGATCCACACCACGACGCCGTCGTCGCGGACGACATACGCCCACACGCCGCAATCGGTGGACAGCGCTCCCCAGAGCGCGTGGTGCATCTCTGGGCCGCCTTTGAAGGCATCGGCAACGCGCCCCGCGGACGAATCGGTCTGCATGCGGTCACTCACCCCTGTCACGGTCGACTGCTGGAGTCGGGCATTGTCGGCCATGGCTGGGCCACAGGTCCGTGTGCCCAGCCAGCCCCTGCAACGAATCCGAGTGTCTCGTCGGACCTGACTGCGGACATTCTGACAGGCTTTACCCGATTTCGTCAAGCGGGGCGGGGGCCCGGCGGCAATTGGGGATTCACCGAGCGTTTACGCGGATGCGGCTGGGAGCCCGAAGCCGCCGCCCCCCGGGGTTTCCACGGTGATGATCGTCCCCGACGGCATTTCCGTTGGTGAACTGGCCAAGAGTTCGGTCGGGTCGGCTCCGGGAAGTGTGATGAGCGTGCGCCCGGGCATTCCGGCCAGACCGCCGGCAAGGCCGGGCGGGGCGGACGACCGCCGTTGAGCAAGAACAGAACAATCGACGGGCGTGAGAAACTCGACCTCGCGGATGACGCCGTCGCCGCCTGGGTGCAGGCCCGGGCCTCCGGAGCCGGGGCGGACCTGGAACCGGCGGACGCGGACGGGGAGGCGCTGCTCGAGGATCTCAGCGTCGGTGATGCGGGTGTTGGTCATGTGGGTGTGGACGGCCGAGGCGCCCGGCGCGTGTGGCGTGGCGCCTGAGCCGCCGCAGATCGTTTCGTAGAAGCCGAAGGTCGCGTCTCCGAAGGCCAGGTTGTTCATGGTGCCCTGGCTGGCGGCGGCGAGGTTGAGGGCGAGCAAGAGCACGTCAACGAGGCGCTGGCTGGTCTCGACGTTGCCGGCGGCGACGGCGGGGCCGTCGGCGGCGGTCCAGGCGTCGCCCGGATTGATGAGCGTGCCCTCGGGCAGGAGGAGGTCGATGGCGCGGAGCATCCCCTCGTTGAGGGGCATGGGCTCGTTGACAAGGAGGCGGAGGACGTACAGCGCGGCGGCTGTGGTGATCGCGGGTGTGGCGTTGAAGTTCTGGGGGTGGATGGGCGCGGTGCCGGTGAAGTCGATGGTGGCGGCGGGAGAGGTGGCACGGGTGGTGGCCCGGGTGGGGATCGTGATGGTGACGGCGATGGGCGAGCCGTCGTCGAGCGCGTCGGTGGAGCGGTAGATGCCGGGGGTGATGCGGGCCAGGGCGGCGCGAACGCGGGACTCGGCGCGGTCGGTGAGCGCGCGGCAGTGGGCGTGGGAAGCGTCCCGCCCGGTGCGGGTGAACAGGGCTCGCATGGCGCGATGCCCCTGCATGTTGGCGGCCAGCGCGGCCCGCAAGTCGGCGAGGTTGTGCTCCGGGGCGCGGGTCGGGTGCGGGGCGGTGGTGAGCGTGCGCGCGATCTGGTCGAACCGCTCGACGCCGGCGCGGACCAGGTGGGTGGGCGGGAGGATGACGCCCTCCTGCGACAGGCGCGTCGCGCCGGGGGGCATGGAGCCGGGCTTGATGCCGCCGATCTCGGCGTGGTGGGCGCGGCTGGCGGCGTATCCGATGAGCAGAGGCCCGTCGGGCGCGTCGAGGTGGATGGGGGTGACAAGCGTGATGTCGGGCAGGTGCGAGCCGCCGTAGGCCGGGTGGTTGGTGATGATGGTGTCGCCGGGGTCCATCTCGATGGCGGCTTGCAGCGCGCGCACGCACAGGCCCAGCGCGCCCAGATGGACCGGGATGTGCGGTGCGTTGACGAGCAGTTGCCCATCGGGTGAGAGCAGGGCGCACGAGAAGTCGAGGCGTTCCTTGACGTTGACCGAGAGCGCGGTGCGGCGGAGCATCTCGCCCATGTCGTGGGCGATGGCGGTGAGCGAGGCGATGAAGAGTTCGAGGGCGATGGGGGAGGCGGGGCTGGGACCGGAGCGATCCCGGGCAGCGAGAAAGGACTGGGGGTTGGGCGAGTCGACTCGGGCGGTCGGGGAGCGTGCCAGCGTCACCGCGCCTGAAGGAGTGCCGGACGCGGACCAGCCCGGCGGGATGAAGGTTGTCGCGTGAGTGTCGGCGAGCAGCGCGGGGCCTGGCACCGGGGATGGGCCCAGTGAGTCGCGCGTGAGGATGGGGGCATCCAGCCACGCGCCCCCGGTGAAGAGGCGTGATCTGGCGCATGTGCCCCCTCCGCCGGCCTCGCCGAGCCTCGCCGGCACCTCCGCCGCACGCGGGGGAGGGGGGGAACTCGCGACGACCAGGAG
>CAZHKB010000036.1:0-14486 GCA_964533405.1 uncultured Phycisphaeraceae bacterium
GCGGGCGAGGCGTGCGGGTGGTGATGGTGAACGACGCGGCGGGGCAATCGGTCGCGGTGGGGGTGGGCGAGCGCGTGCTGGACGCCGCCCTGGTGCGGGCAAGCGGCGAGGCGGCTGTCTTTACCATCGACGGTGTTGAGTTCGAGGTGCGGCTGGGTCGAACGCTGGCCGAGCGAGGGCAGGTTTCGGATGGGCCTGGCTAAGCCGGGCCCGTGGGTTTGAGTCCGGCGCGGCGTCGCGTGCCGGGTCGGCATCAGTCACTGCATCGGGTCCGGGTTCAAGATTCGCGCGGGGTTGTCTGACAATCAGGATCGCCACTCGGAGGAGCAGGCCATGACGGGTCGCAGGATGCAACAGTCGCTTCACACCGCGCTCGTGGTCGCGCTCGCGGCGGGGATGCCCGCCACGGTGCTGGCAATCCAGGCCGAGGTTCCGGCTCCCGGGTGGATGTCGCTGGCGGCGGGGCATGTCGGTTCGCGCGGCGCGACGCAACCGGTGAACGCCGTCGTCGCCCGCGGCGCGGTCGGGCTTGCGGCCCGCGCGCCCGCCGATGACCCCGCGACAGCCCCGGCTCAGCCCGAGCCGAGTCCGATCCGCTTCAACTTCGCGGGCACGCCCTGGAACGAGGTGCTCAACTTTTTCGCCCGCGAGTCGGGACTGCCGATCATCCGGGAGGGCGCGGTGCCCGCCGGGGGCATGGACTTCATCTCGTCGGAGTCGTTCTCGTTCCCCGAGGCACTGTCGATCCTGAACCGCGCGCTGAACATCCATGGCGTTCACCTGCGGCGCGAGGGTGATTACCTGTATCTGGCGTCGATCACGGATTCGATGCGTCGGCCGGGAGAGGTGATCCAGGGGGAGATTCCCGCGTCGATCACGCCGGACCAGATCGTGACGATTACGATCCCGCTGAGCAACGCGGTGGCCAAGCAGGTGCTCGAACAGGTCAAGCCGCTGATCGGGCCGAACGGCGGGGCCCAGGCGATCGACATCCAGAACATGCTGGTGGTGGTCGAGACGGCGGCCCAGTGCCGTCGTATCCGCGAGATTGTGCAGGCGATCGACACCGCGCGGGCGATTGATAGCGACATCAGGGTGTTCCCGCTCGAGCACGCCAACCCGGAAGAAGTGGTCGCTTCGCTCAAGAATCTCGTGGGCATCCGCACGGTCACGCAGCTGATCGACCCCAACACCGGGGCGCGGACCACGATGGAGGATGTGAACGTCGCGGGCGTCAACCTGCAATCCGACATGCGCTCGAACAGCGTGATCGCCATCGGCCCCGCCTCGCGCATCGCGATGGTGGCCGAGCTGATCCCGATCCTGGATGCTCCCGGCGGCGGCGCGTCCGGCGCGGTCAAGATGAGCACGTTCGCGCTGCGAAGCGTGTCGGCGGCGTCGGCGGCCGAGCGGCTGAACGCGCTGTTCCAGGGCGTGCCCGCGGAGCGCAAGCCCACGGTGCTGCCGCTGGCGGAGGCGGGCAAGATAACCGTGGTCGGCGCGGAGAATCTCATCCTGCAGGCCCAGGCGCTGCTGAGCGAGATCGATCCGCCCGCCGGCGACGGGAGCGACCCGACCCTGCGCCCGGAGCGCGAGTCGAAGACGATCCCGCTGCGGCACGCGACGCCCGAGGACGTGGAGCAGATGGCCACGCGCCTGCTCTCGCCCAGGCAGCAGGAGGTGCTCAAGTTCACGGCCCTGCGCGACCAGCGAGGCATCATGGTGGTCGGGCCTGGCGCCGACATCGCGGCGTTCGAGGCGCTGGTGTCGGGCCTTGACGTGCCGAGGCAGACGGACCGCGAGGTGCGCCTGCTGCACATGGAGGCCGTCGACGCGCCCGCGTTGATCGATCGCACCAAGGCGCTGATCGCACAAACGGCGCGCGAGGGCACGCCCGCGCTCAGCGCGACCTACGACGCCCGCGCGAAGATTCTGACGCTGGTGGGATCGCGCGAAGAGATCACGCGGTTCGAGAACACGCTGCGGAACGTGCAGGAGGCCGCGATTGTTCGTGAGACTCGGACGTATCGCCTGGAGTACGCCCGGGCCAGCGATCTGGCGGCGCGGCTGGATCGTCTTTCCCAGCGGCTGCTCAGGCCGGGGGACAACTCGGCGTACGCCCCGCCCGTGTTCGAGGCGCTGGACGAACTCCAGACGCTGATGGTCAAGGCCGAGCCGTCCCATTTCTTGGTGCTCGACACGCTCGTGCAGCGGCTCGATCGCGAGCGCCCCCCGGAGACGCAGTTCCAGATCGTGCGGGCGCCCCGCACGCCGGACGGCAACGTGGCGGGGGTGATCGAGCGGGCCCAGGCGATCTATGGACAACGAAGCCGCGGCATGGCACCCGCCGAGGCCGGCCCTGTCGAAGTCGAGTTCGATTCGGCCAGCGGCAGCCTGCTGTTGCAGGGGCGGGCCGGGGGATTGCGTCTATTCACCGAGGTGCTGACGCAGGTCCAGCAACTCGTGCCGCCCGATCGCACGACCCGCATGGTCGAGGTCCGCAACGTGCAGGCGGGCGAGATCCTCGCGCCGCTGAACGAGCTGCTGGCCAGCGCGGACCCGATCGACCCCGCGCGGGCGGTTCCCGCGCCGGTCATCCAGACGGTCGAGCGGACCAACTCGCTGCTGGTGACCGCGGAGGACGCCCAGCACCAGATGATCGTCGACTTCGTGCGCCGCCTGGACGTGCTGGAGCCAGGCGACCTGCCCCCGCTGAAGCTGCTGCAACTGCGGACCGCCGACTCGATGGCGATCGCGGCCATGCTGGGCGAGCAGTACAGCCGTCGCTCGCAGGCCGATCGCCTGGCCAAGCCCGTCGAGGTCCGCGCCGATGCGGCCACCAACACGCTGATCGTCTCCGCACATGAGGACCTGTTCGTTGAGATTCGCTCGTTTGTCGAGGACCTCAACCGCGGGCTGGAAGACGGCCCGGAGCGCGTGACGGAGCTGTTCCCCCTGAGCGTGGCGCGGGCTTCGGACGTGGCGACCGCCATGGACCGCCTGTACCCCCAGCCCCCGATGCCGGTGGATCGCCTGAACCGCCCGATGCCCTGGGCCCAGCAGCCCAAGGAGGTCAACGTCTCGTCGGACCCATCGAGCAACTCGCTGATCATCGATGCGCCGGCGGAGCGGATGGAAAGCCTGCGCGAGCTGGCGGCCAAGCTGGACCGGGTCGAGGTGCCGCCGATGGCGGAACTGCGCTCGTACCGCGTGGTGAACGCCGACCTGAACGCGATCGCGACCACTCTGCAGGCGTTATCGTCCCAGGGCAACCTGTCCGGTCCGGCCACCGCGGGGCGCCAGGCGGTGCGGGTGGTCATCCAGACCGAGCCGCGCTCCGGCACGCTGATCGTCGCCGGCGATGACATCACCTTCGAGCGCGTCGAGCAGATGCTCACGGATCTCTCGGCGGTGCCGATCGAGAAGGGTCTGCGGATCGTGCCGATCGCCAACGCGGATGCTGCGGCGGTGCGTGACCGGGCCGTCCAGATTTATGACGCCCAGATCGCCCAGATTCCCGGCGCGAACGCGGTCGAGGTCACCGTCGACGCCGACAGCAACTCACTCTCTGTCGTGGCCGACGCCGAGGGCATGGCCCGGTTCATGCGGGTGCTGGACGAACTCCAGCGTCAGGCCGGCCCGGCCCGCGAGATTCGCCTGATCGATCTTCGCCTGGCCAAGTCGACCGACGTGGTCGCGTTTCTCGAGGACATGGTCACCTCCAGCGCGTCGTTCCGCGTCGGCGGCGGGGCCGACCCCGTGTTCGAGGCGATCGAGGCGACCAACCAGATCATGGTGGCCGCCCAGCCCGGGCAGTTGTCGCTGGTCGAGGCCCTCGTCCGCAATCTGGACAACCAGCAGACCGCGGAGCGCCCGCCGTTGCGCATCCTCCGCCTGCGCGCGACCGACGCGGCCAACCTCGCCGAAGTGCTCAACCGCACCTACAACCAGCGCCCGATCGAGCAGCGCTCGCGCCTCCCGGTTGAGATCCAAGCCGACGACGTGACCAACACGCTGATCGTCTCGGCCCACCCCGACGTGCTGCCCGAGATCGAGGGGATCGTCCGCCAGCTCAACGATGCGCAGCTGCAGGACGCCCAGGGGCGCGAGATCCGCATCTTCCCGCTGAAGTACGCCCGAGCCGAGGACCTGGCCCGGACGATCGACCAGATGTTCCCCGAGCCGCCGATCCCGATGGACTCGCGTGGGCGCCCCATGCCGCACTTGCAGCAGCCGCGGGAGGTGGTGGTGCGTGCCGATCGCGGAACCAACGCGCTGATCGTCGACGCGCCGGTGGCGCGTCTGGCGGGGTTCCAGCAGATCGTGGAATCGCTCGACCAACGGAACGTGGAGGAGGGGATCGAGCTGCGGTCGTATCGCGTGCGCCGGGCAGACCTCAACGCCCTGGCGAGCACGATCCGCAATCTCGCGACAAGCGGCGCGATCCAGGCCGCCCAGCGCCCCGTGACCGTGGACACCGAGCCGGTGAGCCGCACGCTGATCGTGAGCGGCCCGGCCGAGATCTTCGCGCAGGTCGAGGAAGTTCTTGAGAACCTCGACGGCGCGCCCGATCGCCCGCCCACCGCGATGAAGCTGTACCGCCTCCAGCACGCCCGGGCTGATCGCCTCCAGCCGCTGCTTTCACAGTTGCTCGTGACGCGTCTGCGCGAGGAACGCGAGGCCGATGGCGGCTCGGTGGTCGACCTCGACAGCCTCATCGACATCGCGGCCGACACCGCGACCAACACGCTCATCATCTCGGCCCCGCAGCCGCTGCTGCCGGTCGCTGAAGAACTGATCCGCTCGCTCGACACCGAGGCGGCCGCGGTTGGTCGCAACGTGATCCGCGTGGTGCCCCTGACGTATGCCGATGCGGCCCAGGTCGCCGGCACGCTCAGCCAGGCGATCGCGACCATGGACCTGCCCAGCGGCGGGCGTCCGACCATCATGGCCGCCGGCGGAGCCAACGCGCTGATCCTGTCGGGCGCGGACGCCGACCTCAAGAAGGTACAGGAACTGATCGAGCCGCTCGATGCCCGCCCGGTTGATGAGGACACGCTCACCGTCGAGACCTTCACGCTCCAGCACACCGAGGCCGCGGCCATCGCGCCCACGGTGCAGCGACTGCTCAGCGAGCAGTCGCAGGTCGACTACCGCCTGCTCCAGTTGCAGGTGCGGTACGGCGACCGCTCCCGCCTCTTCGCCCCGCCGCCCGTGCGTGTTGAGGCCGAGACCCGCAACAACGCGTTGATCGTCTCGGCCCCCGCGGCCACGATCGAACTGGCCCGCAGCATCATCGAGCGACTCGACCAAGCGACGCAGAACGCCGACCAGACCGCGATGGTCTTCACGCCCCGGCGTGGCGACCCCGCGCGCCTGGCCCAGACCGTGACCCGCATGGTGGCCGCCACCATCCCGCAGGGGCGACGCCCGCTGGAACTCGTGCCGGACGCCGCCAGCGGCTCGATCGTGATCCTGGGCACCGCCGATCAGGCCGCCGAGGCGATGCGCCTGCTCACGGAGTTCGACGACCGGTCCTTGTCGCTGCCCGATGCGCAGTTGCAGGCGTTTGACCTGGCGGCGGCGGACGCGACCAGCGTCGCCTCGATGGTTCAGGGGATGTTGCAGGACCGCTCGCGCTGGCCCGACGCGCTGCGTCAGGCCGAGCGGGCGGGGTTGTCTATCCCGTCGCCGATCGTGAACGCGGACGCGACGTCCAATCGCCTCGTGGTCTCCGCGCCCACGCTGCTGATGCCCGTGGCGGTCAGCCTGATCCAGACCCTCGACCGCGCGCCATCCACCGATACGGTCCAGGTCTCCGTCTTCCGCCTGACCCGGGGCGACGCGGCCTCCGCCGCCCCCGCGATCCGCTCGGCGCTCCAGGCCGACCGGCGACCCGGCTCCCCGGCCCCGGTTGTCAACGCCGATGCCGCAAGCAACACGCTGGTCATCGCCGCGCCCGCCGCCCAGATGCAGAAGGTGCGCGAACTGATCGCAGGCGTCGATCAGGCCGTTGAGCCCGACGGCGTGGGGGTGCGCACCGTGTTCCTGCAGCACGCCCGGGCCGAAGTCGTGGCCCCGATCGTGGAGAGCGTGCTGAAGCAGGACGACTCGGCGTCGCAGCAGATGCGCCGCAACATCTGGTGGTACGACCCCTCGATGATGGACACCCAGCCGCAGATCAGGGTCGCCGCCGAGCCGCGCCTGAACGCCGTGGTCGTCAGTGCGCCCGCGGCGATCCTTGAGGTCGCCGAGCAACTGGTGCGCGAGCTGGACGTTGAGCCTCAGGGCCCGGATCGCGGGCAGCGGCTGGTGCGCGTCATCCCGATCGCCAACGCCGACGCGTCGGCCCTGGCCGAGTCGATCGCCGCGGTGTTCGAGGGCGACCTGGCCGGCGAGCAGCCCCCGGTCGTGCACGTGGACGCCGGGAGCAACGCGCTGATCGTCCGGGCCGGCCCGGACCAGATGCAGCGGATCGAGGACCTGGTCCAGCAGATCGACTCGGCGACTCTCAGCACAAGCCGACAGATGCGCATGGTCCCCATCGACCGCTCCCGGGCCGATGCGGCCGCCATGGCCCAGACCATCCGCCAGATCCTCGAGCAGCGGGGCGGCGTCCGGGTTGAGATCATTTCCGCCGATGAACTGATGCGCCGCGTCGAGCCGACCGAGAACAAGAAGCCCGGCCCAACGCCGCGAGACCTGTTCCCACTCTCCCGCCGTCAGGGTTCCGCATCCAGCCAGTGGGCCTCGTTGCGTCGGCTCGTCTCCGATCACACGGCGCCGCCCGAATCGCCCGCGAAGCCCGCGGCTCCCGCGCGATCCCCGAGCGCGGCCCGCTCGACCTTCGCCTCACTGGCGTCAGACTACGCGCCCCCCGCCGCGGCCCCGACCATCGCGAGCACCGCATCGCTCTCGGCGGACCTCTGGGCTGCGGTCCCGACCACGCCACCAGAGATTCGCCGGCCCGCGACGGGTCGTGTGGCGGCGGACATGTGGGCTCTCGCCGCTCCCCGGACGACTCCCGCCCCGACCACCGTCTCCGCGCCTCTCGCGCTCGCCACGCCTTCGGCACCGGCGGGAACTTCTCTCGACGAGGAGAGCGGCCAGGACGAGCCGCGCCACGAACCCGCCCAGAAGTTGGCCCAACCCCAGCCCGCCGCGACCCAGCCGCGCGGGGCGGCCATCCAACCCCTCGACGCCTCGGTCATCACCATCGCGGTCGACCCGGCCACGAACTCACTGCTCGTCATCGGCTCGCCCCGCATGACCGACCAGATCGCCGCGCTGGCGATGCAGCTGGCCGAGCAGATCCCGCCGGAGCCGACGACCGTGCGCGTCGTGGGCCTGCCCCCGTCGGCCGACCCCGGCTCCATCAACCAGGTCATCGCCCAGACCATCCGCCAGATCGGGCCCGCCAGCGACGCCAACCCCGGCGGCTTCACAGGCCCGGTGGCTTCGACGCCCGACCCCGAGGGCGGCAGCCTCATCGTGTGGGCCAACGACACTGATTTCGCCGTCCTGCGCGATCTGATCGCCGCGGTCGCGATGCCCTCGCCCACCAGCGACCTGGTGGTCAAGATATACCCGCTGCGCACGCTGACGGCTCGCCAGGGCCAAGTGGCGGTGCGCGACCTGCTGGGCACCAGCCCGCAGGGCCGCCAGGCCCAGCGCATGCTCTCGCTCGCGCTCGAGGGTGACGAGCCGCTCACGCAGACCTTTGACCCCTCGCTCATCCGCGTCTCGACCAACCCGGGCGGCACGGGCCTGATCGTGACCGCGCCCGCGTCCACGCTGCCGCTGCTGGACCGTTTCATCGCGCTGATCGACCAGACCCCGGCCACCGGGCGAGTCTCGATCCGCCAGTACGCGATCACCAACGCGCAGGCCGAGGACTTGGCCCCGACGCTGACCGACCTGTTCCGGGCCTGGGCCCAGGAGGCCGGCGACGCCCCGCAGCCCGTGTTCATCGCCGACGAGCGCACCAACTCGATCTTCGTGACCGCCGCCGACGAGCAGCACGCCGAGATCACGCGCCTGGTGGCGGCCGCCGACGCCCAGACCCAGGAGCCCGACCTCGAACTGGCGATCATCACCCTCCAGCAGGCCTCGCCCACCACGGTGCAGCGCATCGTCGAGCAGGTCATCATCGGGCGCGACCCGGCCCGGCGCAACCGCGTGCAGATCAGCGCGCAGGACGACTCGGCCCTCTTCGTCGTCCGCGCCCCGGCCGAGGACATCGCCCAGATCCGCGCGATCGTCGCCGAAGTCGACACCGCCGAGACGTCGGGCCTGCCGGTGCGAACCGTCAAGCTCGAACGCGCCGACGCCCAGGCCGTCAGCCGATCCCTTCAGCAGTTCTTCGCCGCCCGCGCCACCGCCAGCAGCGGGCCCGGGCGGTCGGTTCAGAACAACGTCGCCATCACCGGCGATCGCACGTCGGGCGTGCTGGTGATCGCCGCCAGCGATGAGGACTTCACGCAGATCGAGTCGATGATCGCGGCCTTCGACGCGCCGGCCGAGCACCGCGCGATGGTCTATCGCATCATCCGCCTCGAGCACGCGCTGGCGTCCGAGATCGAGGACACGATCAACGAAATCAACTGGAGTTCGTTCTCCGAGCGGACATGGGGCTTCCGGTCCCAGACCGACGAGATTCAGGATCGCATGTATCTCACCGTCAACGATCGCCTCAACGCGGTGGTCGCCGTCGGGCAGGGCGAGATGATCTCGGTGGTCGAGAACTTGGTCGCCGCGCTCGACGTGCCGATGGCCCGCGCCAACGCCCGCGTCATCCGCTCCATCCCCGTCGAGGGCAACGCTGACCTTGACTCAATCGCCCAGACCATCCAGGAGGCGATGCGCAACCCGAATCTGCCCTGGTGGCAGGACAGCGACCCCGATGGGGTGGTCGTCCAGGTCGACGCCGCGCGCCGCCTCATCATGCTCATCGGCCCCGGCACCAAGGTCGACCAGGCCGCCGAATACGTCGTCGAACTCGCCCGCGTGCCCGACCGCGCCGGGCGCGTCGTCACCAGCATCCCGCTTGCCTACGCCTCGGCCGACGCCGCCGCCCGCTCCCTGCAACAGTTCTTCCGCGACCGCAACCGGGCCGCGGGCATCCCGATCGAGTCCGTCTCCATCATTGGCTCCCGTGAGGGCAACGTGCTGCTCATCTCCGCCGACGAGGCCTCGATGCCCCTGCTGCGCGAGATGGTCCAGCAGGTCGATCGCCCGGAGATGGGCAACGACCGCACGATCGAGGTGTACGCCCTGCGCAACGCCCAGGCCGCCGAGGCCGCCGACACGCTCCGCCAGACCTTCCCGCGCTCGGCCCGCCCCGAGGAGCAGGTGATCTTCACCCCGCTGGCCGCCAGCAACGCGCTGGTCGTCTCGACGCCCCGCACCATGCTCGACCAGGTCGACACCCTCATCACGCGCCTCGACTCGCCCCCGACCGATGAGCAGGGCACGATCGTCGCGGTGGGCCTCACCTCCGCCCGTGCCGCCGATGTCGCCCGCGCTCTGGAAGCCGCCCTGCCCGACTCGGTCCAGGTCCGCATCACCGCCGTCGAGCGTTCCAACGTCATCATGCTCTCGGGCTCCGAGGAAGCCATCGCCCTGGCGATGCGCCAGATTGAGGCGATAGACGCCCAGCCCGTCCGCTCGCTCCGCGAGTTCCGCCGCATCGTCCTCACCGCCGGCGAGGCCTTCGACGTCGCCATCACCATGCGCAACCTGCTGCGGGCCCGCGCCAGCGGCTCGCTCTCGGCCCCGGACTCCCCCAGCATCGAGTTCTCCGGTTCCGACAACGCCATCCTGCTCTCCGCCCCCCGCGACCAGATCGAAGACATCGCCCGCATGATCGGCGAGCTCGACATCTCGCCCACCGCCGGCATGCGCACCGAGTTCGTCAGCCTCGAGCACGCCAACGCCGAACAGGCCGCCCGCGCCCTGGACGTCTTCTACGGCCCAACCGCCTCCGCCGCCCCCAGCCCCGCGGCCCGCAACGTCACCATCGTCCCCGACCCGGCGTCCAACTCACTGGTCATCAACGCCGCCCGGGCCGAGTGGGCCGGCATCAAGGCTCTCCTCGAGCGCCTCGACTCGCCCGAGTACGACATTAGCCAGCAGCTCGCCCTCATCCCGCTCCGCCACGCCGACGCCCAGAGCGTCGCCCGCACGCTCAACGAGGGCTTCCGCGCTCCGCTCGAGCAGCAGGCGGCCCGCGACGCCGCCCGCCGACAGGCCGACCAGCAGCGTCGTGGCGAGGGCGGTGGGGGCGGCGAGGGCCAGTCCCAACCCGTCGCCCCGCCCGTCCTGATCGCGCCCGAGGACACGCCCTCGGTCGCCGCCGAGGTCCAGACCAACGCCCTGGTCGTCTACGCCACGCGCGACGACATCGAGCGCATCCGCACCCTGGTCGAGCAGATCGACGTGCCCGGCTTCGCCCGCCTGCCCGCGGCCCACGTCATCCCCATCTCCGGCGGCAAGGCCACCGACATCGCCGCCGCCGTCCGCGAGCTCTATGTCACCCCGCGGACCCGACAGGAAGGCGGCACCACCCGCGTCATGGTCTGGGGCGACCCTTCCACCAACACCGTGCTCGTCCGCGCCAGCGATGAGGAGTTCCTGGCCATCTCCACCTTCGTCCAGGCGCTCCAGAGCGAGGGCGTCGCCACCCGCTCGGCCCCGCGCATCATGCGACTCACCGCCGCCCCGGCCATCCGCATCCGCGACACCCTGCGCACGACCTTCGCCCCCATCGCCCAGCAGCGGGGCGAGTCCCTCGTGATCGAGGCCGACCGCGCCGGCAACTCACTCATCATCGCCGCTACGCCCGATCTCTACTCCCAGATCGAGGTGGTGGCCCGCGAGCTGGACTCCATGGCCCCGCGACTGGGCGACCCCGCCACCACAGTCGGCGGCGCGGGCCAGTCCGTCTTCATCATCGATGTCGAGAACAACTCGCCAGAGGTCGTCCGCCAGATGCTCGAGCAGATGGGCGTGACGCGCCCCGCACAGGGCGATCGTCAGGGCATCGTCGGCGAGCCCGTCTCCATCGTCCCGCTCACCTCACGCCGCGCCCTGGCCGTGGTCGCCACGCCCGCCGATGGCCAGACCATCGTCGCGCTGGTCCGCGCCCTGGACGCTCAGCCCGTCGGCGCCGAGCAGGCGCTCGCCGCCGTCCCGCTCCGCATGGCCTCCGCAGACGCGATTGTCCAGACCCTCCGCGCCATGCTCGACACCACCGCCGACGCCTCGGGCGCGGCCCCGGCCGACGCCCTCAACGAACAGATCCGCCGCCTCCGCCTCGCGGGCGTCGGGCCCAACCTGGGCGATGTCCAGGTCGATCTCTCCCAGCCCATCCGCCTCATCGCCGACCCCGCCACCAACTCCGTGCTGATCGCCTCCACGCAGGCCAATGTCGGCGCCCTGACCGACGTGGTCGCCCTGCTCGACACGCTCCCGGTCGGCGACGCCGTGGTCGTCCGCATGTTCCCGCTCTCCAACGCCTCGGCCACCCGCGTCCGCACCGTCATCGACGACCTGTTCGCCAAGGGCGAGGACATCCGTCGCGTGCCCGGCACGCAACGCGAAGGCCTGCCCACCACCACCACGGGCCGCGCACTCGCCGGCGAGGTCTTCGTCTCCGTCGATGATCGCACCAACGCGCTGGTCGTCGCCGGTCGTGAAGAGGCCGTCGCCCTGGTCGAGGTCCTCGTCCAGCAGCTCGACTCAGAATCCGCCTCGGCCTGGGTCGAGCCCGCGATCATCCCGCTCCAGCACGCCGACGCCGTCCGCCTCCGTGACACGCTCAACAGCATCCTCGTCGAGGGCAACGTCGAGGATCCCGACGCCTCGGCCATCGCCCGCCAGTTCGGTCGCCTGCGCTTGGCCCGCCAGGGCGCATCCCCCGACCAGATGCTCCAGGCCGACGTCTTCCGCCACATCTCCGACCTGGTCATCGAGGCCGAGGAGTCGATGAACGCCCTGATCATCGTCGGCACGCCCGCCAACGCCCAGATCGTGCGCGAACTGGTCGCCCTGCTCGACGTCGAGGCCGCCGCCGAGTCCAACACCGTCCGCGTCTTCCCCCTGCGCTTCGCCACCGCCGATCGCATCGCAAACGTCCTGACCCAGACCTTTCAGCAGCGCGAGCAGGCCGGCACCACCCGACCGGAAGACCGCATCGTGGTGACGCCCGACCACCGCACCAACTCGCTGGTCATCTCGACCAGCCCGCGCTCCTTCGAGATCGTCGACAACCTGCTCTCGACCCTCGACGGCGAGCAGGCCAGCCCCGCCGTCGGCATCCACCTGATCCGCGTCGAAGGGGCCGACGTGACCGCCCTGGCCCCGCGCCTTCAGAACCTCATGCGCGAGCGCCTCGACGCCCAGCGCATCACCGGCGAGCGGGCCAGCCCCGCCGATGCCTTCCGCGTCGAAGCCGACCCCGTCACCAACTCCCTCATCGTCGCCGCCAGTGACGAGAACGTCCGGGTCATCAACGACCTCATCACCGCCCTGACCCAGGCCGGGGGCGGCCAACTGTCCGCCAGCGTCCGCACCGAGATCATCGCCGTCTCCAACGGGCGCGTCGCTGAGATGGCCGAGGCCATCGAGAGCCTGTATGTGCAGCGTGAGGTCGAGCGCCGCGGCGATCGAGCCGTCGCCGTCGTCCCCAACCAGCGTCTTAACTCCCTCATCGTCGCCGGCACCGACGCCGACATCGAGGCCATCCGCGCCCTGGTGGCCCGTCTCGACACCGAACAAGTCAACATCGAGCAGGTGGTCGATCGCATCGAGCTCGACGCGGCCAACGCTCTCGAAGTCGTCAACCTGCTCCAGGCCGTTCTGGCCGGGCGTCCGATCTCAGGCCGGGGCGTCGGGGACCGTGAGCAGGCGATCCGTCTCACCTACCGCGACCAGATCGCCCAGGCCAGCCTCGACGGCGCGATCCTCGATCTGGTCCGCATCGAGCCCGACCTGCGCACCAACAGCGTCGTCATCAACGCACCCCGCCCCGTGCTCGAACTGATCCGCGCCATCGTCGAGGACCTGGACTCGACCGACGCGGGTGACCGCGACATCCGCCAGTACCGCCTGGTCAACGCCGACGCCGAGGCCATGGGCGTGCTGCTGCGCGACCTCTTCAGCCTCCGCCAGCAGGGCGACGCCTACGTCCTGATCCCCACCAGCACGACCCCCCAGCCCGGCCAGCCGGGGTCCAGCACGCAGGACCCAGCCTCGCGGCCGGCGGGCGACTTCGGCACCCGCGTCACCCCCGTCCCCGACACGCGCCAGCAGCTGGCCATCACCGTCGATCCACGCACCAACACCCTGATCGTCTCGGGCACCACCGAGTACCTCGACCTGGTCGAGAAGGTCGTCAAGGAACTCGACGCGGTCGAGGCCAACAGCCGCGAGCGGATCGTCATGCCGCTGCGCAACGCCAAGGCCGCCGAGGTCCAGGCCGTCCTCGAGTCCTACTTCAGGAACGAGGCCGACCGCATGCGCGACGTCCTGGGCGACCAGGCTGGCTCCGTCGCCCGCCAACTCGAGCAGGAAGTGACCATCGTCGGCGATGAGTCCTCCAACCAGGTCCTCGTCAGCGCGTCGCCACGCTACATCGACGCCGTCACCCAGATCATCCGCGAACTCGACGCCCCGCCCCCCCAGGTCATGATCCAGGTCCTCATCGCCGAGGTCACCATCGACAGCAACAAGGACTGGGGCGTCGACTTCTCCGTCGGACCCTTCGGCGGCTCCATGACCGAGATCACCTCCAACCCCGCCGGCGCCGCCATCGCCTCGGCCCTGGGCGTGCCAAACTTCTCCGTCTCCTCGGCCGACTTCGGCGTCATGATCCGCGCCCTGGAGGCACAGGGAAAACTCGAAGTTCTCAGCCGCCCCCAGGTCACCGTCAACAACAACCAGACCGCAAACTTCAACGCCGGCGAGGAGATCGCCATCGTCAACGGCGTCGAGCAGCTCGACAACGGCAACACACGCTCCAACGTCGAACGCCGCGAGGTCGGCGTCATCCTCGACGTCACCCCCTCCATCTCCGGCGACGGCTTCGTCCGACTCGAGATCTCGCCCACCATCTCCGCCGTCTCCGAGCGCACCACCGAGATCTCCGAAGACTTCTCCGCACCCATCATCACCCAGCGCAAGGTCTCCACCACCGTCACCGTCCGCGACGGCGAGACCGTCGTCATCGGCGGCCTGCTGCAAACCCGCGACGAGGAACGCGAGTCCCGCGTCCCCATCCTGGGACAGATCCCCGGCATCGGCTCCATCTTCCGCACCACCCAGCAGACGCAAACCAAGACGGAACTCCTGCTCATCCTCACCCCGCGCGTCATCGCCGGGCACGCCTCGGCCGACGTCGAACGCCTCCGCTCCCTCAGCCGCGAGCAGATCGAGCGACTCACCAACCCCGAAGCCGTCCGCCGCATGCTCCAGAACTCCGACCAACC
>CAZHKB010000037.1:0-4329 GCA_964533405.1 uncultured Phycisphaeraceae bacterium
GGCTTGGGTTGGTGGGGGGATTGGCCGATGGAGGGGATGCGGTGTGCGCTGAGCGGGAATCGGAGCGCGCCAGGGCCGCGTGAGGAGCCGGGCACCCATGGGCGAGCAGACGGACAAAAAGGCGGAGGCTGGAGGCGAGAGCGAGGCGAAGCCGGCAAAGAAGAAGCCGCCGATCGTGGCGATGGTCGCGGTGCTGGTGGTGATGGCGGTGGAGGGCGCGGTGGTGTTCGTGGTGGCGGGGATGACCAAGGGTGGGCAGACGGCGTCGGCGTCGGAGCTGCACGAGGGGCACGGAACCGAGAGCGAAGCCGTGGCCGAGGTGCCGGTGTTCCATGGCAAGTTCCAGAACCAGACGTCCGGTCGGGTGTGGATCTGGGAGACGGAGATTGTCCTGGAAGTGCGTCAGAAGCACGTGGAGCACATCACGCACGAGCTGGAGCGTCGACAGGCGGCGGTGCGGGACGCGATCTCGAGAATCTATCGGCGGGCCCAGCTCGCGCAGCTGCGGGAGCCGGGGTCGGAGACGATCACCCGCCAGTTGACCGCGATGCTCGATGAGTTTTTCGGCCCCGATCCCGAGGGCCACTCGATGATTGAGCGGGTGCTGGTGCCGGTGTGCGACGGGTATTCGGCGGACTTCTGAGGTGCCCGGTGAGGGGAACCAGGGTCGATCGCCTGGGTCCCACCCGCCAAGCCGTGACGAGTCGGTGGCCATGTGAGCAAGCGGCAGGGCGAGTTCTTTCCGGTCCGGATGGGCAACGGACCGATGGCAACGCCTACGATCACATGTCGTCTTGTGTGAGGGGTCGGAGTGGCATCGGATCGCCGCCTCGACCCAGCAATCCCCACGCGACGAGCGGAGCATCTATGAGCGCCGGCGCGACGCCCGTGCCCCATTCCGTGAACGCCTGGAGCGCCGAGTATCTCGAGGCGGAGCACCAGCGGTTTCGGGCTGATCCTTCCTCGGTCCCGGCGTCGATGGCGGACTTCTTCCGCGGGTTCGACCTGGCGATGACCATGACTCCCGCCTGGGCGGGGGGCGGGTCCGGGTCATCCGCGCCCGCCGCGGCCTCCGGGCCTCTGAAGGCGGCCGGTGAGTTGCCGACGCCCGAGCCGATCGCCGACTCGCGGACGCTGCGGTTCCAGACCGCGGTGAACGACCTGGTCGAGGCGTATCGCTCGCTGGGGCATCTGGCGGCGAAACTGGACCCGTTCGGTCGCGAGAGGCCGCGGCCCAAGGCGCTGTCGCTCCAGCACTGGGGGCTGTCCGAGGCGGACCTCGAGCAGGCGACCGACGCGCGGGGGCTGGGGCTGTCGGAGCGGGAGCCGTTGTCGGCGATCATCGCGCACCTCGAGCGCCTGTACTGCCAGTCGGTGGGCGTGGAGTACGCGTACATCCAGGACACGGACGAGCGGGAGTGGCTGCGGGGGCGGTTCGAGAGCCCGGTCATGCACGCGGACCTCTCGCGCAAGGAGAAGGCGCACCTGCTCGAGCTGCTCATCAGGAGCGAGTTGTTCGAGACGTTCATCGGCAAGCGGTACCTGGGCGAGAAGCGGTTCAGCCTCGAGGGGTCCGAATCGCTCATCGCGCTCCTGGACCACATGATCGAGCACGCGGCCTCCAAGGGCGTGGAGGAGTGCCTGATCGGCATGGCCCACCGCGGGCGGCTGAACGTGCTCAACTCCATCCTGGGCAAGACCGAGTCCCAGATCTTCACCGAGTTCGAGGACTCCTGGGAAGAGGACTTCGCGGACGGGGGCGGGGACGTCAAGTACCACCGCGGATACTCGGGCACGCGCGTCTTCGGCAACGGGACGGAGATCCACCTGGCGATGGCCAGCAACCCCAGCCACCTGGAAGCGGTGGACGGCGTGGTGCTCGGGCGCACGCGGGCCAAGCAGCGTCTGCGGGGCGACAAGGAGCGACGCCGGGTCGTGCCGGTGATCATCCACGGCGACGCGGCAATTTCGGGTCAGGGCGTGGTGGCCGAGTGCGCCAACCTGTCGCAGCTCGAGGGCTACACGACCGGCGGGTGCATCCACATCGTGGTGAACAACCTGATCGGCTTCACGACCACGCCCGAGGACGGGCGCACGAGCAGGTACTGCACCGACATCGCCAAACTGACCGAGTCGCCGGTGTTCCACGTCAACGCCGAGGACCCGGAGGCGATCGTGCGGGTGTCGCGTCTGGCGGTGGAGTATCGACAGCGATTCCGCAAGGACGTGTACATCGACCAGTGGTGCTACCGCAAGCATGGGCACAACGAGACGGACGAGGCGTCGTTCACGCAGCCGATCGTAGCGGGGCTGATCGCGAACAAGACGAGCATCATGCGGGCGTACGCGCAGCGCCTGCACGCCGAGGGCGTGATCACGGCCCAGGATGAGAAGAAGATCGAGGAGCGGATCGAGCTGGCGCTGCACGACGCGCAGACCAACGTCAAGAAGAAGCCCAACGACCCGACGATCGACCCGGGCTCGGCCCGTTGGGCGGGCATGGGGCGCGAGTTCAGGTTCGACCCGGTCATCACGGGCGTGCCGCTGGACACGATCCGCCAGGTCGCCTCCGCCCTGGGGGCGGTGCCGCCGAACTTCACGCCCAATCCCAAGATCGTCAAGCAACTCAAGAGCCGCGCGGCCATCCCGGACACCGGCGACCTCTCGCACGCCGACGCGGAGCTGCTGGCCTTCGGCACGCTGCTGCTCGAGGGTACGGCGGTTCGGCTGTCGGGCCAGGACTGCCGGCGCGGCACGTTCAGCCAGCGGCACGCGGTGCTGCGCGACTTCACGACCGGCGAGGCGTACACGCCGATCAACAGCGTGCGGGAACTGGGCGAGCCGGGCACCGACACGGCGCCGGGCTCGATCGGTGGCGACGGCAAGCCGCGTCAGGCCAAGTTCTGCGTCTACGACTCTCCGCTGTCGGAGATGTCGGTGATGGCGTTCGACTACGGGTACTCGCTGGGCGACCCCAACATGCTGGTGTGCTGGGAGGCCCAGTTCGGCGACTTCAACAACGGGGCCCAGGTCATCATCGACCAGTTCCTGGCGGCGGCCGAGAGCAAGTGGCAGCGCTGGACGGGCCTGGTGCTGCTGCTGCCGCACGGGTACGAGGGGGCCGGCCCCGAGCACTCGTCGGCCCGATTGGAGCGGTTCCTGCAGCTGTGCGCCGACAACAACATGCAGGTGGTGTACCCCACGACGGGGGCCCAGGTCTTCCACATGCTTCGCCGGCAGGTGAGGCGGCAGTTCAGGAAGCCGCTGGTGGTCATGACGCCCAAGAGTCTGCTGCGCGTGACCACCTCGCACGTGAACGAGATCACACGGGGCTCGTTCATGGAGGTGCTGGACGATCCGTCGTTCACTCCGCCCGGCAAGGCGGGGGACAGGGCGTATCCGGTCGCGGGCGATGCGATGCTCGGCGCGCCGGCGCTGGACCGCGGCGGGGTCAAGCGGCTCATCCTGTGCTCGGGCAAGATCTACTGGGAACTCTCAGCCCGCCGCCACGAGATCGGGCGGACCGACACCGCGATCATCCGCCTCGAGCAGCTGTACCCGTTCCACGACGCGATGCTGAGCGAGGTGATCGCCAGGTACAAGAGCGCGACGGACATCCTGTGGGTGCAGGAGGAGCCGCGCAACCAGGGCGCGTTCCACTTCATCGCCGACAAGCTGCGGACGCGGCTTGGGGTGCAGAGCGTGACCTACATCGGTCGCCCGGAACTGCCCTCGACCGCGACGGGCTCAAAGAAGAAGGATCGCCAGCAGCAGGAGGAGATCCTGACCGGGGCGATCGGGTCCAGCAAGCCGGCCAACGCGACCAAGCCCGGCGCTGTCCCCTCGTCCAAGGCCAAACCCGTGGGCGCGGCGTGAGTCAGACTTCAGGGGTGGTGGGCGCTCCGCCCGCCCCGCCCGCGAGGCTCGGCGACGCGGGCCAGCAGTGTTCCCCTCGACGCTCCAAGATCGCTTCGTTCAGGACGAACCCATGCCCATCGACATCAGCATCCCCAACGTCGGCGAGTCGGTCACCGAGGTCACCATCGCCGTGGCGCACAAGAAGACCGGGCAGTGGGTCGAGCGGGACGATCCGATCTTCGATCTGGAGACCGACAAGGCCACGATGCCGGTGCTGGCGCCGGCCGCCGGGGTGGTGTCGCTGAGCGCGGCGGTGGGGGACACGATCAAGGTCGGCACGGTGGTGGGCTCGGTGGATGACAAGGCGGCCAGGCCAGCGGGCGCGGCGGCCGAGGCGCCGGCGGCCAAGGCGGGCGCGGCCAAGGGCGAGCCGGCCAAGGCCGCGGCGGCGACCCCCGCCCCGGCGCCAGC
>CAZHKB010000037.1:4429-14385 GCA_964533405.1 uncultured Phycisphaeraceae bacterium
CGGCCAAGGGCGAGCCGGCCAAGGCCGCGGCGGCGACCCCCGCCCCGGCGCCAGCCAAGGCCGGGGCGACGGCGACGATGGCTCCGGCGCGGACGGTTGATGCGCCGGCGTCGGCCAATGGTCATGCGCCGGCGGCTGGCGGCGGCGCGGGCGGCGCTCGCCCGACGCCCCTGGCCGAGAAACTGGCCCAGGAACTCGGCGTTGATATCTCGCGCGTGGTGGGGACCGGCGCGGGGCACCGGATCCGCGAGCAGGACGTGCTGACGGCGGCGCAGATGCGAGGCGGCGGTGGTGGGGGGACGAGCGCTGGGTCCGGGACTACGGCCGCGAACGTGTCAGGTGCGCCGGGGGCTAACACGCCCGGCTCGGATCGGGGCTCGCGTGGCGTCACGCGCGAGCGCATGACCACGCTCCGCCAGCGGATCGCCACCCGCCTGGTCGAGGCCCAGCACACCGCCGCCATGCTCACCACCTTCAACGAGGTGGACATGACCGCGGTTATGGACATGCGCAAGCGCTACAAGGAGCAGTTCGAGAAGACCCACGGCATCGGGCTGGGGTTCATGTCATTCTTCGTCAAGGCGGCGACCAGTGCGCTGCGGGCGTTCCCGACGGTGAACGCGTACATCGTCGAGGAGGGCGGCAAGCCGGCGATCGAGAAGCACGACTACGCGGACGTGGCGGTGGCGGTGTCCACGCCGCGCGGGCTGGTGGTGCCGGTTTTGAGGAACGCGGAGGCGATGTCGTTCGCGGCGATCGAGTCGGGGATCAAAGACTTCGCGACGCGTGCGCAGGCGGGGACGCTGGAAGTCCACGAGATGCAGGGCGGGACGTTCACGATCACCAACGGCGGTGTGTTCGGGAGCCTGATGTCAACCCCGATCCTCAACCCGCCGCAGTCGGCGATCCTGGGCATGCACGCGATCAAGAGCCGCGCGGTGGAGGACCCGGGCAATCCGGGGCAGGTCGCGCTGCGGCCGATGATGTACCTGGCGCTGTCGTACGACCATCGGATCGTGGATGGGAGCGAGGCGGTGCGTTTCCTGGTGCATATCAAGGACGCGATCGAGCACCCGGAGCGCCTGCTGATCGGGCTGTGAGATTGGTCGGGATCGCACGGGGGCGAATGCGGTAGGAGCTGACCAACCATGGGGCGGAACGCTTCGGTCGAACACCGGGCGGCGGAGGCTTCGGGCTCTTGCCCGCGGACGGACTTCGTGCTCCACCCGCATTGCCCCGAGCCTTGGTGTCCGGCCTTGCCGATCCCTCGCTGGCGTCTCTTTGATTACCTCGTCTTCGGCCCGAACTGGGGGTCGTACACGCCGCTCATCAGCCTGTTGGTGCTGATGGGGGTCGTCCTTGGCGTCGGGCTGATCTACGCGACATTGGCAGAGGTCTTTGGCTGGCCCAGGCTCTCCGCCCCCTGGATCTTCGCTCCCCTGCCAATACCGATCGCCTGGATGGCGACGCGAGGCATGGTGCGCGGGCACGACAAGAGCATGCTCCGGGCCGCAGAGGCCAAGGGCTGCGGCACCTGCGGCTACGCGGGCCACGGGCGCGACCCCAACCGCTGCCCCGAGTGCGGCCCGCCCATGGATCGCTCGTGGTGGGAGGCGAGGCTGTGGCTGGAGCGGATCTGAGGGGCCGCCGTGCTGTCCAAACGATAGAATCGCCGCATGGCACCCGACTTTCCCGGTGCGTCCGCGATCGCCCAGGTGTGCCTCCGGCACGCCATCGCGTCTCTGCGCATCTTCGGCTCGGCGATCTGGAGCGATTTCGGGCCGGATTCGGACATCGATATGCTCGTCGAGTTCCGCCCGGGGTTTGAGCTCGACCTGTTCGAACTCGGCGGGCTGCAGCAGAACCTGACGGACCTCTTCGGGCGCGAGGTTGACCTTAAGACGCCCGAGATGTTCTCGGAGACGAGCCTGCAACGCGTGGTGGGGAGTTCACGGGTTGCATACGCCGCGTAGGCCTCGCCAACCAGGGCTGGAGGATCGCGTGCGAGCCGAGCCCATGCTGCGACTGGCCCGGGAGGCGATCACAGAGTTCGAGGCGATCGACGCGCGGACATTCCTTCAGCGACGCGTCTACCAGACGTCCCTGGCGTGGTATCTCCAGGCGATCGGCGAAGCGGCATCACGGATCAGCGACGAGCCGCGGGCGCTGTGTCCGGATGTGCCGTGGCGCAAGATCGTTGGCACCCGGCACATCCTCTCGCACGAGTACGACCGACTCATGCCCGAAAAGCTGTGGGCGGTCCTGCGGATGCACCTGCCCGCCCTTGTGGCCGCGTTGGACACAGGAACTGCGAAGTTCCCGCAGCGTGGTCACTGAGCAGGCGCCGAACCATTACTCCCCAACCCGCATCACCACCTTGATCCCCTCACCCGAGATCATCGTTCGGAATCCCTCCGCGAACTCCTCCAGCGGCACCTCGTGGGTGATGATCTCGTCGAGTTCCAGCCGCCCGGAGAGCAGCAGCTCCTCCATCTGGTACCACGTCTGGAACATCTTGCGGCCGTTGACCCCCAAGACTTTGGCCCCCTTGAACACCACATGCTCGGTGATGTTGAAGGTGATGGGCTTGGAGGGGATGCCCAGGATGGCCGCGGTGGCGCCGTTGCGCAGGGCGCGGAAGCCCAGGTCGAAGGCGGAGGGGGCGCCGGACATCTCGAGCAGGACGTCGGCCCCCTCGCCGCGGGTGGCCTTCTTGATCTCCTTGACCCAGTCGTCGCCTTTGCGGACATCGAAGGCCTCGACCGCGCCCAGGCGCTTGGCCAAGGCCAGGCGGGCGGGGTTGACGTCGGTGGCGAAAATCCGGCTGGCTCCCGCGGCCTTTGCGACCGTCACCGCCATGAGTCCGATAATGCCGACTCCGGTCACCAGCACGCTCTTGGCCGAGACGTCAGCCTCCATGACGGTGTGAACGGCGTTGCCCAGCGGGTCGAGCACGGCCGCGATCTTGTCCGGGATGCTCGGATGGACGGGCCAGACGTTCTCCTCGGGCACCACGACATACTCGGCGAAGCAGCCGTCGCGGTCGATGCCGACGATTTTGGTGTCGCTGGCGATGTGGGCCGCCCCGGTGCGGCTGTTGTAGTCCTTCCACGCCGTGATGTGCCCCTCGGCCGAGACCCGCAGGCCGGGCTTGTAGTTGGTGACGGCCGAGCCGACAGCCTCGATGGTTCCGACGAACTCGTGCCCGGTCACGATACCGACGGGGATACGGCTGGCGGCCCAGTCGTCCCACTCCCAGATGTGGCGGTCGGTGCCGCAGATGCCGACCTTTTTCACGCGGATAAGGACATCGCGCGGGCCGGGCGTGGGTTTGGGGCGGTTGGCGTCGTACTTGAGCCCGACGCCGGCGTGATGCTTGTACAGGGCGCGCATGGGCGGTTGAAACTCCGGCGAGACGCCGGCGCGGCCGGCGGGTGGTGCGAGTGTTCAGACCATCGTATCCGGGGGTTTGAGGGGCGCGAAGCGCAGCGCGAGGGCCCAGTTTTCGATGGCGGGGTTGGGCGCGTGAATCCGCGTCGAACAGATTGCCGGCGCGACGCGGGCGCGGTACGTCGGGGTGAGGCGTGCCCGCGCGGGGCCCGTACCCGTGCGCGGGCGTGGTTGTCCCGAACGCCGGGAGGGAGTTTGATCGTGAGAAGCGCCCGCCGCGTCTTGATGCTGGTTGTCGTCGCGCTGCTGGGCGCATCCCCGGCGCGGGCCCAGTGCCGCCCGGTGACCGGCTGCGATCGCCCCGAACTGGCCGCTCTCGACGCCGCGATGCTGGGCTTCATGTGTGCGCGCGACATCGGGGCCGCCGCGCTCGCCGTCACGCGGCACGGGCAGCTCATCTCCGAGCGGGGATATGGCTGGTCCGACGCCGCGCGGACCCAGCCCATCGAGCCCGACGCCATGATGCGGATCGCAAGTGTGTCCAAGCCCATCACGGTGGCCGCGGTGCGGCGGCTGATCGCCGATGGTGTGTTCACGCTCGACTCCTTCGCGTTCGATCTGGGCCAGACGTGCGGCGGGGTTCTGTCGGTGGATCCGTTTCCCGGGCTGGGGGGTGTGCGTCTGCGCGACATTCGCATCCGCCACCTGATCGAGCACACCGGGGGCTGGAACCGTGATCTGGTGGGTGATCTGACCTATCGGGAGGTCGCGATCGCGCAGGCCATGGGCATCCCAAGCCCGCCCGGGCGGGTCAACACCATTGGGTACATCATGGGCCAGCCCCTCCAGCACACCCCGGGCACGACCTTGGCGTACTCGAACATCGGCTCGCTTGTGCTTGGCGTCATCGTCGAGCAGTACGGCGGCATGGAGCACACGGCGTTCATCCAGTCGCGGGTGCGGGGTCCGATCGGCATCGCGGACCACGACCACGCGGCCGGGCGCACATTCGCGGCGAATCACAATCCGCGCGAGCCGTACTACGACTCCACCGGCGGTTGCACCAACGTGTTCAACCCCACGGGCCCGGGGGTTGCCTGTGCGTACGGCGGGTGGGATCACGAGGCGCGGGTTGGCCAGGGCGGCCAGATCACCACTGCCGGGACACTCGCCCGCTTCGCCATGCACCACTGGTTCAACGGCGGCAACATCGGCGTTCCCAAGTCCCCCACGCTCACCGGCTCTTGGCTCGGGAACCACACCGGCTCGCTCACCGGCACCGCGAGCTTGATCCGCCAGCGCGGTGATGGCGTGACGTACGCCGTCATCCTGAACAAGACCGCCCCGGTCGACACGCTCCGCACGCAGCTCGACGCGTTTGTCGTATCGATCACCACATGGCCCACGGGCGCCCCAGCCTGCTGCGGCCCGGACCTGACCGCATCGGCCGTCCCCGGCGCGCCCGGCTATGGCGAGCCCAACGGGGTGCTGAGCGGCGACGATTTCTTCTACTACCTGGCGCAGTTCGCCGTCGGGAACCTCGTGGTGGCCGACCTCACGACCGCCGCGGCACCCGGTTCGCCCGGATACGGCGTCCCGAACGGGATCATCAACCACGACGACTTCTTCTACTACCTGACCCTCTTTGCCGCCGCATGCTGAACGGGCCGGTGGATTCTCGGACGCGGCCTTCCTTCACCGCCGCCTTGATAAAGCCCTTGCGTCCCGCCCGGCTTTCGCGGATACTGGACGCTTTGGACTGGGGCCACCCCCCGCGCCAGCCGGAGGTTGCCCATGCCCGCACGTTCCCATCACGCCCCGTTGCTCGCGGTGTGCGCGTTCACCGCACTCGCCCCCGCCGGTATCTTCAATCTGACGACCGACTTCAGCGAGTCGGCCAATCCCAACTGGCAGTGGACCTTCACCCGCGGCGGGACGCCGTTCCAGCACTTCATCTCCACAATCAACCACCCCCTCAACCCGGCCGCCACCAACGGGTTCTGGGGCACCGCGTCCAACTCGGATTACCAGTCCTCCGTGCTCAAGATGACGGGCAACGGACCGCTCGGCGGCCACGCTTTGACCGACTTCCTCGCCGGCGACGTCATGTGCCACGGCACTAACGCCGGCGGGCCCGACACCGAGATCGTGTGGGGCGGCCAGGTCCGCGGGACTGTCACCGTCACCGGCAAGGTGTGGTATGGCCACTCAAACGTCAATCGCGTCGGTCGCTATGAGCTGCGGCACAACGCCACCGTTCTCTCTTCCTCCAACGTCGCGGTCGCCAACAACCGCCCCAACCCGATCCTCTTTTCCGGCGGCGGGACCATAACGCTTCAGCCAGGTGAAACCATCCGTTTGGGGATCTTGCCGGCGGCCGGCCAGCCCTTCGCGTGCTTCATGGGCGTCGACCTCACCATCAACTTCACGCCCCACCCGTGCCCGCCGGATATCACGTTCGGCGCCATCCCCGGCCAGCCCGGCTTCCTGGTCAAGAACGGCATCGTCAACAACGACGACTTCTTCGCCTTCCTTGGCCAGTTCTCCGCCGGCAATCTGGCGATCTGCGACCTCACCTCGGGCGCGATCCCCGGCTCGCCGGGATATGGCGTCCCGAACGGAATCATCAACAACGACGACTTCTTCTTCTACCTCAGCCTGTTTGCCGCTGGCTGCTGACTACGCTTTCACCGGCAATCCGCCAGCGCACAATCCGCTGAATCACACGCAAAGGGCGGCCCCTCTGGGGTGCCCTTTTCGTCTTGCCGCGGGAGGCTCAACTCCCGCACTCCGAAAAGACTCCACATGCGTCCGGCCGCCCTCATCATCATCGCGGCCTGCGCGACCACCGCGTCCGCGCAGTGGACCGTCACCAACCTCAATCCCGCGGGCTCCGCCTTTTCCAGGGCAAACGCCGCCTCCGGAACCAGGCAGGTGGGCCAGGCCGAGTTCGCCGGCGCGTCGCGTGCCGGCATCTGGAATGCCACCGCAGCGTCGTGGATCAGCCTCCACCCCGCCGGCGCCAGCAACTCAGATGCCTACGGCGCCTCCGCGACACAGCAGGTCGGCATGGCCTTCATCGGCGGCTCGCCCCAGGCCGGTTTGTGGAACGGCACCGCGGCCTCCTGGGTCAACCTCCACCCCGCCGCCGCGACCGATTCCACCGCACTCGCAACATCGGGCACGCAGCAGGTTGGACGGGCCCGTGTCGGCGGCGTCTACCGTGCCGCGCTCTGGACCGGCACGGCGGCCTCGTGGATCAATCTCGATCCCGCCGGATCAACCTACTCCGAAGCCCTTGGTGTCTTCGGTACCCAGCAGGTTGGCCAAGTTGAGATCGGCGGCAGCTTTCGCGCCAGTCTTTGGAACGGCACAGCGGCCTCCTGGGTCGATCTCACCCCCGCCGGGGCGGCCGACTCCATCGCCCATGCCACCTCGGGCACCCAGCAGGTTGGTTGGGCGTCCATCGGCGGCGACCACCACGCCGGCCTGTGGACGGGCTCGGCCGCGTCCTGGGTCGATCTCAACCCTGTCGGTTCGAACTACTCCAAGGCTGTCGCAACCACCGGAGCCCAGCAGGTGGGGCACGCCTCCGTCGGCGGCGTTTTCCGCGCCAGCCTCTGGAGCGACACCGCCGCGTCCTGGGAAGACCTCTCCCTGGCCCTGCCCGGCTCTTGGGGCGCCACCTTCGCCACCGGCATCTGGAGCGACGGTCTGAACATCTATGTTGTTGGCTACGGACACAACAACGCCACCGCACGCGATGAGGCCATCCTCTGGTCCCGCACCGTAACCGTCACCAACCTCCACCCCGCGGGCGCGCTCAACTCGCGTGCTGGCGGGACCGGCGACACGCAGCAGATGGGCAGCGCGCAGTTCGGCCCCACGGTCGGGCACTACCGCGCCGCCCTCTGGACCGGCACCGCCGCCTCCTTCGTCAACCTCCACCCCGCCGGGTCCGACTACTCCCTGGGCTACGGCGCCGACGCCGGCACACAGGTCGGCGAGGTGTACCCCGCCGGATTCCCCCGCGCCAGCCTCTGGACCGGCACCGCGGCATCTTGGGTCAACCTTCATCCCGCGGGCGCGTCCAACTCCAGCGCTTTCGGCGTCGGCGACGGTCAGCAGGTCGGCAGCGCGACCTTCGCCGGGCCCCGCGCCAGCCTCTGGACCGGCACCGCCGCGTCGTGGGTCGATCTCAACATCCCGCCCACCGCGGGCTACGTCCATACGTCGGTTGCCTACGCCGTCGATGCCGGCCAGCAGGTGGGTTACCTCGTCGCCGTTGGCGGCGTGATCAGCTCCAGCCTCTGGACCGGCTCGGCCGCGTCCTGGGTCAACCTCCATCCGCCCGGCACCTACACCTCGACCGCCTACGGGGTGGGCGACGGGCAGCAGGTGGGCCTCGTCCGGATCGAGCCGGGTGGCGCACTCCATGCCGGCCTCTGGACTGGCTCCGCCGCGTCGTGGATCGACTTGCACCCCAGCGGGGCGATCTCGTCCCGCGCTTCAGACGCAGACGCGGGCATGCAAGTCGGCGAAGCCCACATCGGCGGGTCCAACCGGGCCGCCTTCTGGTCCGGCTCCGCCGCGTCCTACGTCAATCTTCACGCCTTCCTGCCCGCCAGTTTCTCGAGCTCCTCCGCCGCGAGCATCTCCAACGACGCCGACTTCCTTCGAATCACCGGCCACGGCTTCAACGCCGCGACGTTTCGCGATGAAGCGATCCTCTGGATCCGCGCCAACCCGCCGGTCGCCCCGCCAGCCTGCCGCCCAGACCTCACGACCAGCGCCATCCCCGCCTCGCCCGGCTACGGCGTCCCGAACGGCACGCTCAACAACGACGACTTCTTCTACTACCTCGCCCAGTTCGCCGCCGGCAATCTCGCGGTCGCGGACATGACCGCCGGCGCGGTCCCCGGCTCGCCCGGATACGGCGTCCCCAACGGCGTGCTGAACAACGACGACTTTTTCTACTACCTGAGCCTCTTCGCCGCCGGGTGCTGAGCCTGCCACACGCATTCTCGCGGTCCCCCCACCGGGGGGGGTGGGGACACGAGACAACGCCGCAGCGTGTTCGCCCTCGGCGAGAGGCTATGGACCACCGTCCCGGCGTGCCCGCCACGCGTCGGCGCTGGTCTGATGGCCCCCATCGGGCTCGACGAGGTTCCACGCCTCGTACATCTCCATCAGGGCCTCGATGCACTGGCTGTGCCGGGCGCTGGACGCCCTTGGCGCTGAGCCAAGCACACGCTCCGCCTCGATGAGTTGCGTTTGGGCGTCCGCAAAGCGCCCCTGATCCACCAGCGTGCGGCCCAGGCCCACTCGCGCCACGCCGGTCTGCGAGTCGTCCTGGCCCAGAGTGCGTTCGCAGCCCGCCACGGCCTCCTGGTACAGCGCCTGGGCCTCTGCGGGCGCGCCCAGCGAGCGCAGCGCCATGCCCAGGTTCGCCATCGCGCTCAGCGTGCTGGCATGATCCGGACCCAGCACGCGCCGGCACACGTCCAGCGCTTCTCGAAACAGCGACTCGGCCTCATCGAGCCGACCCTGCCCGTGCAGGGCGCGCCCCAGGTTGCCCATGACCGAGAGCGTCTGGGCGTGCTCGGCTCCCGATACCCTTCGCCGCCGCTCCAGAGCCTCTCGCAGCAACGGCTCGGCTTCGGCGAAGCGCTCGTGGTTGTTCAGCATCGCGCCGAACTCATTCAGGAACGCCAGCGTCCGGACGTGATCCACGCCGTTGACCCGCCGAGAGGCCGCGACCGCCTCGCGGTACAGGGCCTCGGACTCTTCGGCCCGCCCTAACCGTCCCAGGATCAACGCCACGCTGGCGATGGACTCGATCGTGAGTGGATGCTCTCCGCCGAGCAAGCGGCGGCGCGCGTCCAGGGCTTCGCGACCCAGCCCGATTGCCTCGTGCGGCTTGCCCGACGAGATCAGCAGGTCGGACAGCGCGCTCAGGCTCAGCAGCGTGTCGGGGTGCCCGGAGCCCAGCACACGCCGGCGCGTCGCGAGCACCCCTCGGTACAGAGCCTCGGCCTCCACCAGGCGGCCCTGGGCGCGAAGCGATTGCGCCAGTGCCTGCGTCGCCGTCAGCGTGGTGGGGTGCTCCCCACCCCACAGTCGCCCACTGGCCTCGACCGCCTCGTGGCTGAATACTTCCGCCCGAACAGGGTCGCCTAGCCTGCCGATCAATCCGCCCAGGTTGTTGGTCCACACCACCACGTCGCGATCGGCCGGGCCGAGCACGAGCTTGCCCGACTCATACGCCTCGCGCCACCACGGCTCGGCCTCCGCGAACCGGCTCTGGTTCACGAGCGCGAATCCGACCCCGTTGATGAGCGACAGCGCCTGGCGGGTCTGCCTCCCCCGCGCGGCGGCCTCGAGGTCGACCGCCTCGCGATACATCGCCTCCGCCTCGGCGTACCGCCCCTGGCGCGTCAGAAGGAACGCCGTGCTCGCCATGCTCGCGATCGCGTCGGGATGGTCTGGCCCCAGCACGCGCTGGCGCGCCTCGAGCGCCTGGTGGCAGCACGCCGCGGCCTCATCGTTTCGTCCGAGGGAGATCA
>CAZHKB010000038.1:0-14037 GCA_964533405.1 uncultured Phycisphaeraceae bacterium
GATCGCGGGGTGAGAGGCGCTGGTTGAGCACGAGGGGGGCGCCGGCGTCCTGGGAGTCGAGCGGCTCGCGGAGGGCGGCGGTCTGGGTGCTCAGGGCGCTGGGCGCGCCGGCGATGGCGTCGAGGAAGTCCTCGAGCAGGGTGGGCTGGGAGAGGTTGGGCAGGCCCGAGCCGGAGGAGCCGCGGTTGTCCGTGTCGCTGGCCAGCAGGAGGGGCTGGTTGGGATCGGTGCTCGCGTCAGCCTGGCCCGGGGGCGTGGCGGCGTTGCTCGCCATGCGAGAGTCGCGGACCACGTCGTCGAGCGTCCGGATGGGCCGCTGGGGGACCGAGGGGAGGCGGGAGGTCTCGCGGACCTGGCCCGGTTCCGCGGTGCGCGCGCTGGAGAGGTGGTCGCTGAGCAGGACGCTGACGCCCAGGATGAGCGCGAAGGCGACAATCAGGGCGAGCTTGTTCTCTCGTGTCACGGCTCTAGCGTCCTTGCCAGGCTGGTGCGGCGTGGGAACCCTCCGTTCCGGAACGCCGCGCTGTCGTTGGTTGTCGCCGTGATCCTCACGGCGCGAAAGAAGTCTGGATGCGAACTGAATCGGGGTCTGGATCGTCGCGTCAATCGTCGTTGAGCCGGTGGAGAAGGCTCGCGGGTCCTTGCGAGCGATCCGTGCGAGTCATGGTATCCGCAAACCGCAGCGTTCGCGTGTCCGCGAGCGTGCCGTTCGAGCAAATCCGATCACCTATGCGACGTTGCCCGCTGCGGGCCGGCCAATGCGGATGGCGCGGAGCCTGGCGGAGCGGGACCGGCGGTTGGCGTCGAGTTCGTCTTCAGTCGGGCGCTGGAGTCTGGCGCCAATCGTTGCGGCGTGACCCTTGGCGGTCAGGTCGGCGAAGCACCGCTTGACGGGGCGGTCTTCGAGTGAATGGAAGGAGATGATTCCCACGCGTGCGTCGCTCCTGAGCCAGCCGGTGTCCGTCCGTCCGCCCCCCGTCGCCCGCTCGCTCATCCGTCGGCCCTCGCGGGCGATGGAGTCGAGCAGGCTCTCGAGAACTCCCAGTTCGTCGTTGACGGCGATGCGGAGCGCCTGGAACGTCCGGGTGGCGGGGTCGATTCCGCCATCCGAGGCCCCTGGGCGCGCGACCACTCTCCGCACGATCTCCGCGAGTCTGGTTGTGGACGTGATCGGTTGCTGGGCGCGTGCTTCTGCAAGTTTCCGCGCGATGCGGGGGGCTTGGCGTTCCTCGCCATACTCGGACAGAATCCGGGTGAGTTCGGGCACCGACAGGGAGGCGACGAGGTCGGCTGCGGTGGTGGGCAGAGTGGGGTCGAGGCGCATGTCGAGCGGGGCGTCGTGCTGGAAGGACAGACCGCGGATTGCGTCGGCCATCTGGTTGGAGGAGAAGCCCAGATCGGCCAGGAAGAGGTCGGCGGTGACACCCAGTTCGAGCAGGCGGCGGGGGAGGTCGGCGAAGTTTCCGTGGCGGGGGATGAGGCGGGGCGCTGCGTCGGGCAGGGCGGCCCGGATTCGACGCTGGGCCTCGGCGAGGTTGGCCGGGTCCACGTCGTTGAGGACGATGGTGCCCGCAGGCCCGAGTCGGCGCGCGATCTCGAGGGCGTGGCCGCCGAGGCCGGCGGTGGCGTCGACGTAGGTTTCACCTGGGGCTGGGTTGAGGGAGTCCAGGACCTGGTCGAGCAGGACGGGGATATGCACGGGGTCGGGCATTTGAGGAAGGGTACGAGAGGTGGGGGCGTTGAACGGGTGGTGGAGCCCAGGGGAGCTCAGCTCGATGCACCGGTGCCCGGCGGAGGTCGCGCTCGGCAGAGACTGTCGGCCGCGTTCTGGCGGGGCTCGAACGCCCCGCACTGTGTGTGGCCTGCCCCGTGCCTCTGCCACCCCGTACCATCCCCGCGTGCCCGACTGGACCACTCTCGCTCCCGGCCTGAATCGTCGTCAGCGGTGGTTCTACCAGTTCTTCGAGACGGCGGCGCGGTGGCTCATGATCGTTTTCTTTCGCTGGCGCGCGATCGGGCGCGAGAACGTTCCGCGGGCGGGGGCGTTGCTGGTGGTGGCGAATCACCAGTCATATCTGGATTCGACGGGGGTGGGGTGCGGGTTGACGCCGCGGGTGGCGGTGCATGTGGCGCGGAGCGGGCTGTACTCTGGCGGGCTGTTCTCGTGGATCATCGCCGGGCTGAACACCATCCCGATCAAGAGCGAGTCCGGCGAGGGAGACACGGCGGCGATGAAGCAGATCATCCGGCGATTGGGCGAGGGCAACTGCGTGGTGCTCTTCCCCGAGGGCTCGCGGACGATGGACGGGCGGATGGCTCCGTTCAAGCCGGGCATCGCGCTGATCATCAAGCGGGCGGGGTGCCCGGTGCTGCCAGCGGCGATCGAGGGGGCGTTCGATGCGTGGCCCAGGGGACGCAAGGGCCCGCGGTTGTTTGGATGCCGGCTCGCGGTGAAGTACGGGCGGCCTATCCCGGCGGCGGAACTGCTGAAGGACGGCACGCGGGGCTCGCTGGGGAGGCTGGAGCGGGAGATCGACGCGATGAGGCTTGAGTTGCGTGCGGAGTTGAGGCGGCGGACGAAGGGCAAGTTCCCGCCCACTGGGGCGGGGGATGGGGCGTCGCACGGGGAGCGGGACGGCGCGAACGCCGCGGTTGCCGGAGCAGTTGGCGGAGCGGGGGGTGAGCATGGCGGGTGACGTCCCGATGCGTGGGGCACGGTTGGAGGAGTTCTGGCGCGTGTCCTGCGAGGCGCTGGGGTCGCGGGACGCCGGGGCGATTGCCAGCGCGTGGCTGGTGCTGGAGGCGATGTATCACCATCCGCCTCGGGCGTACCACAACATGGCGCACATCGCCGAGTGCGTGGGCGAGCTGTCGGCGGTGGCCGCGAAAGTGACGCCGATCGAGACCGTGGCGTTGGTGGCGGTGGCGCTGTACACGCACGACTGCGTGTACGACTCGACGCGGCCCGACAACGAGGAGCGCAGCGCGGGCGTGGCGGTGGCGCTGGGGCGGGGCATGGGGCTGGTGAACTGGACGCTGGGTACGCTGCATCGGCTGGTGATGGCAACGACGCACAAGGGCACGCCGGGTGATGCGGGTGAGGCGTTGATCCGGGACGTCGATCTTGTGTCGCTGGCCGCTCCGGAGGGCAGGTTTGACGCCAACACCGCGGCGATCCGGGGCGAGTATGCGTGGGCCAGCGACGCGCAGTGGCGGACGGGGCGCGTGGCGTTCTTCCGCGAGATCCTGGCGCGACCGGCGATCTACTTCACGCCCGAGTTTCACGGGCGATTTGAGGGTGCGGCGAGGGCGAACGTCGAGCGGGCGCTGCGATTGATGGTCGGATGAACAAAGGGGGGCGATATGGCTACGAGTGTTGATGCGCAGACGTGTGCGGGTTGGTCGGGAGGCGGGGCGCACCAGCCGCTCACAGCCGCGGCTGATGGCACGCCGGGCGGCGGCCGCTGGTTCAGAGGGCTGGGTTTGATGGCGATGGTGCTGGGAGTGTCGGCCTGCTCATCTGGCGGGTGGCACCACGATCGACACCTCCCCGAGTCAACGCCCGAGGAGCAGGCGGCGGCGACGCTGGATGCGTTCCACGCGGCGGCGGCTCGGGCCGATGAAGAGATGTACTTCGACCTGCTGACGGACGACGCGGTGTTCCTGGGGACGGACCCCGCGGAGCGGTGGAGCAAGCCGCAGTTCCGGGCGTGGGCCGATCAGTACTTCCAGCGGGAATCGGCGTGGACGTATCACGCGATCGAGCGGCATGTTTCGATTGGGCCACGGGGCGACGTCGCGTGGTTCGATGAGGTGGTGCGGAACGAGAACTATGGCGACCTGCGGGGCACGGGGGTGCTGGTCCGGAACCCCGAGGCGGAGCACGGCTCGATCGAGCGGCAGTGGCAGATCGCCCAATACAACCTGACGTTCATGGTGCCCAACGACCTGGCGGATGAGTATCTGGGGTTGGTGGCGGGGCCGTGAGCAGGGCCGCGAGCGTGAGCGCGCTATGGAGAGTCCGCCCGAGGCCTGAGGAACCACCTGCCCGCGTGGTACGCGGCAGGTGGCCGACCGCTCGCGCGGCCGGTTCTGTGGGCTACGGCTGCTCGCGGCGCGTGCCGTCGGGGTCGTAGGTGTAGGTCTTGCCGGGATCCTCGGAGTCGCAGGCGATGTGGGATTTGTCGCAGTAGGGCCAGGTCTTGGTGAGGCCGCACCCGCAGATCCAGATCGACTTGCCGTCCTTGGGGAACTGGTCTGGGGTGATTTTGTAGGGGCGGGTGTGGTCGAGGCGGACGATGCGGGCCATGGGGTTGTTCCGGAGCGGGAGGGTCCGCTGGTGGGTTGGTGAGGATGAGGATTCGGCGTCCAACGTGCGCTCCCGCACCCCCTCCTTTCAGACTCGCAGAGCCTCGTCTGACACCTCCCCCGTACGCGGGGGGAGGAGGCACGCGGGTCTGTCAGACCGGGCTGGGGACGGCTCGCAGGACTTCGTGGAGGATCTCGGCGGCCTCGCCGTCGCCCTCGCCCAACGCCGCTCGTGTGATGAGGCGGTGGGCGCACACGTCCTCGATGTGATGGATGATGTCCTCGGGGATGACGTAGTCGCGGCTGGCGAGCAGGGCGGTGGCGCGGGCGGCCTGGGCGAGGGCCTGCGACCCGCGGGGCGAGAGGCCCACGCGGACCGCGTCGTGGTCGCGGGTGGCGCGGGCGAAGCGGACGATGTACTCGACCAGCGTCCGGTCGAGGCGGACGGCATCGACCTTCGATTGGGCATCGAGCAGGTCCTGCTTGCTGATCGCGGGCGACATGCTCTTGAGAATGGTCTGGGCCGGTCGCTGCTCAATGACGCGGGCCTCGTCCTCGGCCCCCGGGTAGCCGATGCGGACCCGCATCAGGAAGCGGTCGAGCTGGTTCTCGGGGAGCAGGTAGGTGCCCTCGAACTCGTAGGGGTTCTGCGTCGCCAGCACCATGAAGGGCGGCTCGAGGGGATGGACCACGCCGTCGATGGAGACGCTCGACTCGTTCATGGCTTCGAGCAGGGCGGTCTGGGTGCGGGGGGTGGTGCGGTTGATCTCGTCGGCCAGGACGATGTTGGCGAAGATGGGGCCGCGCTTGAACTCGAACCCGCCGGTGTTGCGGTTGTAGATCGAGACGCCCAGGACGTCGCTGGGGAGCATGTCGGGTGTCATCTGGATGCGGGAGAAGGAGCAGTCGATCGAGCGGGCGACCGCGGAGGCCAGCACGGTCTTGCCAACCCCCGGTACGTCCTCGATGAGCAGGTGCCCGCGGGCCAGCAGGCAGACCAGCACATCATCCAGCACCCCGGCGTGCCCCAGGAACACCCGCCCGACGCTGGTCCGCAGGCGGTTGATGGCATCCCTGGTCTGGGTCATCGCGGCGAGCCTCCGTGCAAGAGCGACAGGTCCGGGTGAATCTGGGGGGCTGGGATTGATCGGGAGCGTCGGAGCCGACAACGGGCTTTACCGAGAGTTTCAGGCTTGGAGGTTCCCGCACGCCCTTCGCGCGCCCGAGCCCCGAGTTGCGTCGGAGCCGGGGGGGGAGTATAGAACACGCTGGCGTGGCGCCCGATCGAATCGAAGGCTTTTGATCGGTATGCCGGGTGAGCCGGGTGAGTAGGCCCGGCCCCGCACGCTAGCCCACGATGCGGGATGGGGGACGATCCGAGCGTGCCGGACTCTGGCCACACCGACGATGCAGGACGCGCGACCGGCGGTGCGGGCGGTGACGGCTCGCGCGAGCCGAGTTCGCATGATGCTGGATCACCAGAGATCGCGGCGCAACTCGACTCCAGCGCCGGGCTCGCCCTCGAACTGACCGGCGGGCTCCCATGCGTTCGATGCACCTACGACCTCCGGGGGCTGTCCGTGCGTGGGCTGTGCCCGGAATGTGGGACGCCCGTTCGCGCGACAATCCTGGCCCGCGTGGACCCGATGGCCAGGGAACTCCAGCCGATCTATACGCCCAGATTGACGGCCGGTTGTATGGTCTTGTGGGCGGTGGCGGCGCTGGGGGCCGCGATCTCGGCCTGGGTGCCGCGGGTGATCGAGACCATCAACCGGCTGGGCGCCACGATCGAACCGCCCGAGTGGCCCGGGAGAGCGGTGGTCGTGTGCGTGGTGCTGTCTGGATTGGGGGCTCTCGCGCTGGTCAGGCCGCACGGGCGGATTCCGGCGAGCAACCGCTGGACCGCGCTGGCGGCGTGTGTGCTGTATGTTCCGCTGGCGCTGGTGCTCGCCCACATCTACGGGCAGTTCGACGCGAGCAATCCGCGCCCGTACCTGGGTCCGGGGGGCGTCAGTCCGTCCCGGGCTATGTGGCGACTGGGCGCCGACTGTCTGATGGTCGCGATCATCATCGGGCTTCGCCCGAGCGCGCGGACGCTGGCGGCCCGATCGTTCGTGCTGCGGACCGGGCGGGTGGATCGCCAGACGATGTACGCGATGGCGGCGGCGGTGGGCCTGTGCGCGATCGGTGATCTGCTGGCGTTGTTGGTGGGATACTCCTCCGGGCCGCGCCAGGGGCCGGACGCCGCGCTGGCCGACCTGCTGCGGATGGGCGCGACGCTGTGCGTGGGCGTGGGGTCGCTGCTGGTCACGCTGGGGCTTGGGAGCGTCGTGATCGACGTGGCGCGGCTGGTGCCGGTGGTTGCGTCTGCGCCGCTGGCGCTGGCGGATATCACGACGCGGGCACCCAGTCCGCCCTTGCCGCACGACGGCGCGCGTGGTGCGTGAGGCGGGAGTGCCCGTGGTCACGCACCCAGCTGGCTCCTTGTTGATTGGTCGATCACGGAAAGTCGACCGGCGGCCTGAGGCTCCCCTCTCGCGTTGGCCAACAATCCTGCGTGAACTCCGCCCAGCGACGCACGTTTGATGACATCCTCGAATCGCTCATCGAGGGCCTACCGCCCAATCTCCAGCGAGTTCTGGAGGAGATCCCCGTGGTCGTGCTGGACCGTCCGACCAGCGCGATGCTGCGGGACCTGGGCTTGCCTCCCGACCAGTGGGAGGAGGAAGTCGCCACGCTGTGCGGCCTGCACACCGGCACCATGCTCACCGAGCGCTCCATCGAGCACTCGGGCGAGTTGCCCACGGACATCCACCTGTTCCGCGAGGGGATCGTCGGGGCGGCCGGCGGGTGGGAGCAGGGCCGCGAGCGAATCGCCCACGAAATCCGGATCACGCTGCTGCACGAGATCGGGCATCACTTCGGGCTGGATGAGGACGACTTGGAGCGATTGGGGTATGGGTGATCGTGCCACGAGCAATCGTGCCACCGACCGCCGCGCTTGGCGGTCGGGGCGATCCCGCCCGCAGGCACCCAACGTGCAGAGCCAGGATCGGTCGCACGGGTCTTGGGCTCACAACTCCCCCGCCGCCCACGCGTGCTCCCACCGCTCGCGGAGGGCTCGCGTGACTTGCCCGGGTCTCCCGCCCGCGATCGTCGCCGCCTCCACCCGCACCACCGGCAGCACGCCCCAGGACGAGTTGGTCAGGAACACCTCGTCGGCCTCGAGCACGTCGGTGATGGAGACCATTCTTCGCTGGACCGTCAAGCCTCGCTCGTCGGCGTACTCGAGAATCTCATCGCGGGTGATGCCGGGCAGGACGGGGCTGGGCAGCACGGCCCCCCCGGAGCCTCGCACGCCGCTTGGGCCGCGCGTGCCCGTGGTCGCGCCACCAGAGTCGCCGCCCGCTGCCTCAGCATCCGAGGCGTCCTTGTTGACCGCGACCGCCGACTCCTCGCCTCGCGCGATGGGCGTCCAGAGCGACCCGCCACGAACGAGGAAGACGTTGCTGACGCACCCGCCGACGAGGTGATTGGTGATCGAGAGCACGATGGCTTCGCTGACGCGCTTGGAGGCCGCGTCTTGCAGGGCCCGGAGCCGCCACCAGTAGTTGAGGGTCTTGTGCCCCTCGAACGGGTTGAAGGGATTGGCCTTGGCGTCGGCGATGCAGACGCCCACGCCGGCCTCGAACATCTCCGCGGGGTACAGCGTCGCGGGTTGGACGTCGATGAGGATGGTCGGGTCGTGGCCCGTCCCGTTGGCAGAGCCGCTAGCGGCGCTGCTACTGGGCGATCCCGCGCCACCACCGGCCGCGCCTGGAACGCCTTGTCGCGCCCGCGCCAGCAGGTTCAGGTCGCCGCCTGTGACCGTCAGGCGGACCCGCGCCCGTTCATAGCCGGCCTTCTCGACGCTCGCGACGACCGCATCGCCCAGCGCGATCGTGCGGAGCGAGTCCGACAGCCCGAGCGCGGCCGCGGAATCGGCGAGGCGGCGCATATGGGCGTCGAGCATGCGGACGTAGGCCTCGCCGCCGGAGACGCGGGCTTGCAGGGTCTCGAAGAGCCCGACGCCGTGCTGGAGGCCAGCGTCGAAGGCGGAGACCCGCGCATCGGCCCTTTCAACGAATCGACCGTCGAGAAAGACCTGGGGCATGGGACCAGCATAAGCAGCCGCGCGGTCGGTGCCCCGACCCCGGCCGCAGCCGAACCGGCCGCGCGAGCGGTCGGCCACGGAGAGCGGCCATCGGTGGACCCGAGGGTCCCGAGGCGTTTGGGGCCACGCGGTTTGGGCGAGGGGTTGCCCCTCTGGTTGGGTCGCGCACTGTCTGCTCCCTACACTCCCACATGCGAGGAGTCCTCGAGGTTCCGGACGAGCTCAAGCCCGTTGGCGACATGCTTCTGGGAGCCTTGGCCCGCGTGGAGAAACGGTTTGATGACGCGCTGCTGGCTGATCTCGGCCCCGTGGCCGAGTTGTGCCGCCACGTCGAGTCGTATCGCGGCAAAATGCTCAGGCCCACGCTGGCGATCCTGTGTGGGAGCGCGGCGGGTGGCCCGGGTGGCCATGCGAGCAGCCCGGCGTCAGCCTCAAACGGCAGAGGCACGCAGAGCCGTGCCCATGCCACCCACGCGGCGGACGCGCTGCCCGATGACCTCATCACCATCGCCGCGGTCGTCGAGATGGTCCACATGGCCACGCTCGTACACGACGACGTGCTGGACGAGGCGGACACCCGCCGCCGTGGCGCGACGGTGAACAGCCTGCACGGCAACGAGGCGGCGGTGATCCTGGGCGATTACTTGATCGCCGCGTCGTACCACCTGTGCGCCGGGCTGGGCGACCCGCACTACGCCAGACGGATCGGTCGGGTGAGCATGGACGTGTGCTCGGGCGAGCTGCTGCAGCTGCACCACCGGGGCGATTTCGCGCTGCGCGAATCGACGTACTTCGAGATCGTGTCGCGCAAGACCGGCGCGCTGGTGGCCTTGGCGTGCGAACTGGGCGCGCGGGCCTGTGCCGCGGACGCCGCCACGCAGCAGTCTCTCTTCGCGTTCGGGCGCGATCTCGGCATCGCGTTCCAGATCCAGGACGACCTGCTCGACCTCACAGGCGACGAAGCCACGGTGGGCAAGAGCGTCCGGAAGGACCTGGAGAAGGGCAAGCTGACTCTGCCGGTGATCCACCATCTCGCGGCCGCGACGCCGGAACGGCGGCGCACGTCCTTGGCGTACCTGGAGTCCGCGTCGGGGGGGCCTGCTTCGGCGCCCGGCTCGACGCTGGGCATCTCGGCCAGCCCGACGCCTGGCGTGTTGTCCAGCGCGACGGACCCGGCCCGGGACGCCGACTTCGCCCTCGCGCTGGAACAGACCGGCTCGATCCTCTACGCCGAGAACACCGCGCATCGGCTGGTCGCGCAGGCCAAGCGCGTCCTGCGTTCCCTGCCGCCATCGCCAGTCGTGACCATGCTCGACTCGATGGCGGAGGCGGTGGTGCAGCGGGCGTTCTGAACCGAGCCGCAGGCGCGAGCACGCGGCGTGATGGTCCCCGACGCTCACGGCGAGGCGCGTCACCCTGAACAGAACCAGCCATGCGAGCGGTCGGCCTCCATGCAATCGCCTCTCGCGCACGAACTCGCTCGCGATGATCGGCCGCACACGTGGGGACACCGCGAGTCCGGTCGCGGGTCGGCGATGGAGGTGTTCCCTGGTCGTCGGGGGGGAGCCGGAGGTGACGCGTGCGCTCCCCCACAGCCAGCACTTCGCGTGCTCACGCACGCGGCCGTGTCGGCCCCGGCCACGCCGCGTTGTCCAGAAGCCGCACGCTGCCTAACCGCCCGGTGATGATCGCCCGCCACCCGCTGGCGCCCGCGTTGCGCGCCAGGACCCGCCCCTCGCGCTCCAGCGTTGTCGCGTCGCGCACCACCGCGTAATCCGGAACGATCGCGGCCTCTCGCAGCATCCGATCCATCACGCGCTCGGCCTCATCCGCGTCGGCGCATCGGCCCGCCGCCGCCAGCGAGAGGCTGATGGCCCGGGCCCGCTCACGCTCATCTTTCGACAGGAAGCGGTTCCGGCTGCTCATCGCCATCCCATCCCGCTCGCGCACGGTGGGACCGGGGACGATCTCGACCCGCCCGCCCTGGGCCGCGGCCATGGCTCGGACAACCTGCAACTGCTGCCAGTCCTTCTCACCGAAGACGGACACGCTTGGTGCGACCATCTCGAACAGGCGGGACACGACCAGAACCACGCCCGCGAAGTGGCCGGGTCGGTGGGCGTCCTCGAGCAACGGCGCGGTCGCCACGCGGGGCAAATCGTCCTCCGTGGGCTTGGCGCGGCTCCGCGGCGTGGGATACACGGCCGCGACCTCCGGCGCGATCACAACCGTGGCACCGGCGGCGGCGCACAGGGCCACGTCGGCGTCGAGCGTCTTGGGATATCGCTCGTAGTCGCGTGGATCGTCGAACTGCGTCGGGTTCACGAAGATGCTGACACACACGCTGGCCAGGCCTCGATCGCGGGCCAGCGCGGCGGCCTGTTGCACCAGGGCGGCGTGCCCCTCGTGCAGCGCGCCCATGGTCGGGACGAACGCCGTGCCCGGATTGGAGGCGCGCCACCGCCCGATCTGGTCGGTGGTTCGGAGGATCGGGATGGGCTCTCCCATGGCGCATGAGGCTTGGCGCACCGGATGGAAGAATCAAGTCCGCGGATGACGCCGGCCTCGCGCCGCGCGGCTCGTCGCTCATTCCGGGCGTCGACCGGCTCCCGGCACGCCGCGCATCACAAGCCTCAGCCAACTCTCGGTGACGCGCTCCTCGTCCATCTTCACCAGGTCCATGTCCACGCGGTAGCCCGAGCCCTCGACGTACTCGCACAGCACGACCTGCCCGAAAAGCGGCGTGGGCTTGTCGTCGATCAGGTGGCACGCCACCGCCAGCACACGCTGCGGATGAACCATCCGGCGGGCCAGGAACACCAGGTTCGAGCGGCTGAGCGACTGGGCCTTGGCCGACCACACAGGCCCAAACTGGCGGCGTTCGCTCAGTTCGGCGATGTCGAGTTCCACCTCGAAGGTCGCGCCCTTGGGGCGCCGCGTCGGCGAGGGCGTCGGCGCTTGCAGCGTCGTGCCCGGCTCCTCGTCAAACCAGTAGTCGTTTCCGCTCAAGGCCCGACTCCTGACCGGCGCAGCGCGACCCGGCCCAACAGCATCGACCGCCCGGGTTCCCCCCTGAGCGCGGGCGTCGCACGCGGCCACGCACCGTCCGATCTGCTCCGCCATAGTCGGAACAGTCAAACATTGGTCGGAGTCCGAAAGCGGTGGGTCCGAGAATGCACGCAACGTGTTCGGCATGTGGGAGTCGGAGGCCAAAGGCATTGCCCGCGACCCCGGGTCGGATTGGCGGCCTATCGCACCTCGCGCGGGTTGGGCGCGGGCAAGCCGTCGGCGTACTCCCACACGATCACGGGAATGCGGCGGACGCCCCACGTTCTCGCCTCGGGCACGGACTCCATCAGCAGGTCGAGCCGTCGCCCACGGATCTTGCCGCCACGATCCAGGACTGGAACGACGTTGCCCTGGTCGTACCCGTCGACCGACACCAGCGAGCCGAAGGGCAGGATCGACGTGTCGGCCGCCACGAGACAGCCAGCATTGGTCGTGACCGAGTGCAGCGTTGCGGTCATGCCGTCGTCGGAGGGCCAGCAGGACTCGGCCCCCGGCGTGTACGCGGTCACGGTCATCCATATCACACGCGAGGCCACGACGGGTCGACCATCGAACCAGCGGATGCTCTCGATGCCCTCCCATGCGACGCGCTCCGGTTCGATGCTCTGGTCGCCGGTCCCGGCGTCGAGCCCATCCAGACTCGCCTCGCCCAGTGACCGCGGCCCATTGACGCCCAATCCGTGTGTGTCTGCCGAAACCGCGGCCACGTCGAGCCCGGCGGGCGCCTTGGCCACGCGGGCACCATCAACAGCCATGAGCGCGGGCCCTTTGTACCCCTCCTTCACCAGCGCGGCCGACCACACCGTGATCGCACACGCCAGCGCGAACCCCGCGCCTTCCACGACGCATCGTGGCACGGCGGGGCCAGGATGTGGGGCGGGCGACGCCATGCAGTCTCCGGAAGCGCTCACACCCAACGGGGCTGCCCGTCGAGCGATCAACTCAGGTCCGACGCGGGCCGTCCTGGCCGCGAGCGGTCGAGTGCCCATCCATCCGTGCTGCCCGGCTCAAGGGGCCGAGCAGTGGGGGGGAGGGCGCGTTCCGTGACCATTCCCAGTCTACCGCGCCCGCCCGGTTGGACACGGCAACGAGGCGACAAGTGTGCAGAAACGGTGCAGGAAAGTTCGGGAAATCCCCCTGACCAGGGGGGTTCACGGGCGTCACTCGCCGGGAATGTACGAGATCGCGCCCTCCATGGGGCTGCTGGCGGTCGCGTACAGGCGTTTCTCGATGCGGCCCGCCAGGTACGACTGGCGCCCGGCGTCGCACGCCTTGCGCATCGCGTGCGCCATCATCACCGGCTCGCGGGCGTGGGCGATGGCGGTGTTGAGCAGCACGCCGTCGGCGCCCAGTTCCATCGCGAACGCCACGTCGCTGGCCGAGCCAACGCCGGCGTCCACGATCACGGGGTAGGTCGGATCGCCCCGTTTGAGCGCTTCGAGGCACAGCACGATATTGTTGGGGTTGAGCACACCCTGGCCCGAACCGATGGGGCTGCCGGCGGGCATGACGCTGGCGGCCCCGGCGTCTTTGATCCGGGCCGCGATGATCGGGTCGTCGCTGGTGTAGCACAGGACCTTGAAGCCGTCGGCGACGAGGGCGCGGGTGGCTTCAAGGGTGCCGACCGGGTCGGGCAGCAGGGTCTTCTTGTCGCCCAGGACTTCGAGTTTGACCCAGTCGCGTCCGGGGTTGTCGAGTTGATCGAGCAGTTCGCGCCCCAGGCGCGCGACGCGGACCGCGTCCTCCGCGGTGAAGCACCCGGCGGTGTTGGGCAGAATCGTGTACCGCTTGAGGTTGATCGCGTCGAGCAGCGATTGGCCCTTGTCGTTGTAGAGCCGCTCGCGGCGCACGGCCACGGTGATGATCTGCGATCCGCTCGCGTCGAGAGCGCCACGCATCAGGTCGAAGGACGCGTACTTGCCGGTGCCCACGAGCAGCCGGCTGGCGAACGTCCGCCCCGCGATGACGAGTGGGGAAAGGCCGGGTTCGATAGGGGATTCGGGCATTGGGCAAGGGTAGGGGCGACACCGCCACGAGCCGCGCGGCGGCAGCCGGCGGCCAGTGGTCCGTTGTGTGGTGTCGTGCGAGTTCGCGCTGGGGAGCCCAGGCCTCGGGCTCGGGCCGCGAGGCTCGTCTGGGAGCGCGTCGATCCCATGGGGCGGGTAGCATCCGCCTCCGGAGACCCCGATGCCCGACGCGTTCTCGCACGCCGCCGACGCCCTCGCCGCCTTCCGGGGCGACCCGGCCAACCTGGCGCGCGTCGCCACCGTCGCCCGCGCCATGGCCGACTCGATCAACGCCGGGGGCAAGGTTCTGGCCTGCGGCAACGGCGGCTCGCTGTGCGACGCCATGCACTTCTGCGAGGAGCTCACCGGGCGATTCCGCGACGACCGCCGCCCGCTGCCCGCCATTGCCTGCATCGACCCCGGGCACATCACCTGCACCGCCAACGACTATGGGTACGAGCACGTCTTCTCTCGCTGGGTGCGGGCGCTGGGCAGGCGGGG